>NZ_JBIXLN010000048.1:0-31865 GCF_045798555.1 Paeniglutamicibacter sp. MACA_103
CCACCGAGCGCATCACCTCGGCCATCGAACGCGCCACCGCCGAGGGGCTGCCGCTGTTGGCGGGCCCGGCCTCGGGCGGCACCCGGATGCAGGAGGGAACGCTGGCCTTCCTCGGGATGGTCGCCATCACTGATGCGGTGCGCCGGCACAAGGAAAGCGGGCTGCCCTACCTGGTCTACCTGCGCCACCCCACCACCGGCGGGGTCATGGCCTCCTGGGGGTCCCTCGGGCACGTGACGGTGGCCGAGCCCGGCGCGCTGCTCGGGTTCCTGGGCCCGCGGGTGTTCGAGACCCTCAACGGCACCGCGTTCCCACCCGGCGTCCAGGTGGCGGAGAACCTCTACCGCAAGGGGCTCATCGACGCCGTCGTGACGCCCGAGGAACTGCCGGCGATCGTCGACCGCGCCCTGCGGATCCTCACGCCCGCCCAGGGGCCGGACCCGGCCATCGTGCCGGAGGTACGTGCCGGGGCCCCAAGCGACGCGAGCGCCTGGGAGTCCATCCTGATCAGCCGCAACCCCAGGCGCCCGGATCTGCGCATGCTGCTGGCTGCCGGGGCAGTCGATGCGCTGCCGCTGAACGGCACCGGCCAGGGAGAGAATGACCCGGGGCTGAGCCTGGCCTTGGCCAGGTTCGGGCAACAGTCATGCGTGGTGCTGGGCCACCAGCGCCCGCGGCACGCCGACGCCCCCGCGATGGGCCCCGCCTCGCTGCGGGAGGCCCGCCGCGGCATGCAGCTGGCCGAGGAACTCCAGCTGCCGCTGCTGACCATCATCGACACCGCCGGGGCGGCACTGTCCAAGGAGGCCGAGGAGGGTGGCCTCGCCGGGGAAATCGCCCGGTCGCTCAACGAGCTCATCGGCCTGAAGGCACCGTCCGTGTCGGTGCTGCTGGGCCAGGGAACCGGCGGCGGGGCACTCGCGCTGCTGCCCGCGGACCGGATCATTGCCGCCCAGCACTCGTGGCTCTCGCCGCTGCCGCCGGAGGGGGCCAGCGCCATCATCCACCGCACCGCGGAGTACGCCCCGCAGGTTTCCGCAGATCAGGGAGTGGAGGTGGCCTCGCTCTCGCGCATCGGGCTGGTGGACCGCGTGGTCGAGGAATTGCCGGACGCGTCCCTGGAACCACGGGAGTTCTGCACCCGGATGGGCCAGGCCATCGAGCTGGAGTTGGCCAACGCCCGAAGGATCCCGGAGCACGAGCGCCTGGCCCGGCGCCGGGCCAAGTTCCGGACACTCGGCGCTTGACGGGACGCACCGCGGCGCCCGGTCCCTTCGGGGGCCGGGTGCCTGCTTGTGTCCGGCCCGCATTCGGGCCAAACTCGAGGTAAGAGGCGATCCCCACGCCCTCGTCCACCCGGAGGAGCCAAGCCATGTCGCACCACAAGAAGCGCCGCTATACCGGGAAGGTGCCCCACCCCCTTGCCGCGGGGCACGCCCGGATACTCGAGGTCGCAGTGGAAGCCGGCCGCAGGGCCGGGCGAAAGGCCGCCAAGAAGAAGCTGAAGCGGGCGGCCCGGCATGGCGGGCTACAGCTTTCCAAGGCGTTGCGCGAATCGGTGCTCCGGGACGCCGAGAAGGCCGGCGGCAGGGCGGCCCACGCGGCCGCCGCCAAGGCCATCCGAAAGGCCGGGCACCGAATCGCCGTCCCGGCGGACCTGCACCCATCCACCGGGACGCCGCTCGCGCCGGGCCCGATCCATGAACCCGCGCCGGTCCCCCGGCGGCGGATGCCCGGATCCCAGGTCGTGATGGAAGTCCTGCGCGTGGAGCGCCCCAGCCGCAGCATGGTGCGCATCGTTGCCGGCGGGGAGGGTTTCGACGACTTCGAGTCCAACGGCGCGGCCGACCAGTACGTCAAGCTGTACTTCGCGAACCCCGCCCTCGGGCTGCTCCCGCCCTACGACATGCGTGCGCTGCGCAAGACGCTGCGGCGCGAGGACTTCCCGGTTTCCCGCTCCTACACGATCCGCCGCCACGACCCGGTGGCCCGGGAACTGGCCATCGAGTTCTTCATCCACGATCCGGCCGGGCCGGCCTCCGGCTGGGCCGCGGCAGCGCAACCCGGCGACCAGCTGGTGCTCTCCAGGCCCAAGGGCAAGTTCCGTCCCGACCCGAAGGCCGAGCAGCACCTCTACGCGGGAGACGATGCGGGGATCCCGGCCATAGCCGCGGCGCTGGAAATGCTGCCCCGGACGGCGTCGGGACGGGTCTTCCTCGAGGTGGAAGGTCCGGAGGACGAACAGGAGTTCGACCTTCCGCTGCATATGGAACTCACCTGGCTCCACCGCAACGGCGAGCCCGCGGCCGTCAGCAGCCTGCTGCCCAACGCGCTGCGAGACACCCCTGCCCCGCATGGGAGCGTGGAGGTCCTGGCGCTGGGCGGGCGCAACGCCGTGCGCGACATCCGCAAGCTGGCTTCGCACTGGGACATCGAGCAGCGCCGTGTCCACGTTTCCAGCTACTGGACCGCGCGCAGGCCCGGGCGAACCTGGCCCGTAACGTCCGCCAACGGTGGGCACCTCGAGGCCGGGCAGCGGACCGGCGGGACGGCCGATTAGGCGGACTCAAGGCCCCGGGTGATCTGCGACAGGGAACGGTTCACCGCGAAGACCTTCCCGCGGATACCGGTGATCCCCCATCCTGCCAGCCTCGCGCTGTGCATCTTCAGGTAGGCCCGGGCGTCTTCCTCCGTGGTGAACAAGTAGATTCCCCCGGCCTCGCCCGTCTCGTTGTTCTCGGTCCACAGCTTCCAGACCAGGCCGGGTTCCCGTGCGATGCTGTGGGCCAGCTCGGCATAGCCGTTGGCCATCTCATCCCCAAAGGGCCCGTCCGAGGGGAAGTCGACCTGAACCAGCCACAGGATTTCCTCCGACCCGAGGGCGTCAGTCTTTGTATTAGTCATTGTTTTGCATCACTTTCCATGGTGGGGGCACGAAGTGCCGCAGTTGAATGGGAGCCGAAATCCGGCAGGGCGAACCATTGCCGCAGGCACCAGGGTTGAGTCCTGTAGGACCATCATGTCCGGGTTGCGAGTGGTTCAGCACCGGCGCAACCCGCTGGTCGCCGAAATTCCGCCAAAAAGGGCGGCCGCGCATCCAGGTGTCCAATTCCATCGGGTGGGCACTGGCGCGTCGCCCGGACTCTCGTCCGAGAAGAATGGTGGACGTGCCCGTATCGTTCACGATTCACGTCGATCCGGAATCCGTAGCAACGGGCCTCGCGCGACCTGGAGAGCGATGCACCATGTTGGCGGTCTGTTAGTTCGGCATGGCGTGGAAGATTTCGTCTGCTGCCCGGCGGCCGGAGCGGACGGCGCCGTCCATGTAGCCGTTCCAGATGGAGGAGGTCTCCGCTCCGGCCCAGTGGATGCGGCCGACGGGAGCCGCGAGGGTCTTGCCATACTGCGTCCAGGCACCGGCGCCAAGCCGTCCGCCGTAGCAGCCGCGGGTGAATTCCTCGGCCGTCCAGTCCTGCTCCACGATGTCGAACGGCTCTGCCGCCTTCGGTCCGAAGTACTTCACCAGGGACCGGACGACGAGCTCGCGGCGCTCCCGCGCGTCCATCAAGCTGGCGGTGCGGGCGTGGGAGCCTTCAAGGAAGCCGACCAAGACTCCGCAGGAAGCGTCGTGTGGGCTGTTGTCCAGGACGACACTGAAAGCATCGTCGAAACTCAATACCGAGCCGTTGAGACCGTCCTCGCGCCAAAAGGGCCTGTCGTACCCGACCTGGAACTTGATGACGGCCCCGGCCGGCATCTGCTGCGTGAGTGCGTCGCGCAGCGGCGGCAGGGGCGGGACGTAGCGCAATCGTCCGGCCAGCGTTTGCGGCACGGCGACGATGACGTGTTCGGCCGTGATGCTGCCTCCCTCGTACTCGACGACGACGCCGGTCCCGTCCTGGCGGATGGTCCTCACCACGCTATTGAGACGGACCGAGTCGCCCAGAGCGTCGGCCATCCGCTCGGAGATTTGGTGGGTTCCGCCGACGACTCGCGTCTCTTGGGCACCTCCGGTGGTGTTCACCAGCGATTCCAGGCTGGTGCCGGATCTGATGTAGAAAAGAAAGTGCAGGAGCGACAGCTCGGGAGACTCGGCGGAGAACAGCGCCGGGACGAGAACCCTGAAGAAGCGTCGAGCGAGTCTGTCTTGCGTGTTGGCGACAAGCCACGAATCAAGGGTCTGCCGGTCCAAATCCTGGGCACCCGCGGTCTCCCAGGGTTCTTCAAGCGCCACCGTGGTGGCCAGGGCCTCCAGCTCGTCCCAGAGACGGCCAACCTCCATGGCCGACTCGGGCGGAAGCCCGAACGTCGTATCCGCGTAGCGCAAGACGTTTTCGTCGAACACGGTCAAGGATTCGCCTTCGTCAAAGCTGGGGAAGGTCTCCAGCCCCAGCTCCTCGATGAGCCCAAGGACCACATCCTGCGTCGGGCCGACCCACTGGCCGCCCATCTCCACTGGCACGCCGTTGCTGAGAAAGCCTCCCATGTTGCGGCCCGCCACCCGGTCACGGGCCTCAAGCACGGCCACGGACCTTCCCGCCCCAACCAGCTTTCGGGCAGCGCTGAGACCGGCCAGGCCCGCGCCCACCACAACGACGTCGACATCAAACATCTCAAGTAACTCCAACAAGTAATTCGGTCATGTGACCAATGGTGCAACCAATGTCGTCGCCCCGGAACCCGGGGCAACGACATTGGACTGGTCAGCCGACCGGTGCGAACGCCGCCCGGCCCTGCATGGCCGAGGAGCCCAGGTCGCCCTTGGGCACCGCGGTTCCGGCTTCGACGGCCGCCGCCCAGGCGTCGGTGGTGGCCACTGCGGCGAAGTTGGAGTTCAACAGCACCATCAGGGTCTCGTGCACCTGCTGTGCGCTGGCCATCCCTGCCTCGTTGGCCAGGTGGATCGCCCCGCTGGCATCGGAGAGCAACTCCACCGCGATTCCCAGCGGCTCGGCTTCCACCGCGGTGGCCAGGTCGCAGTTGTTGGTCATGTAGCCGACGATGGTGATGGCCTCTACCTCTTTCTCCCGCAGCCAGGCTTCGAAGTCGGTGCCGGCGAACACGCTGGAGTAGCTCTTCACCAAGTGCTTCCAGGAATCGGTGCGACGCGAGGCAACCTCCGGGTGCAGCTTCCAACCCTCGGACCCTTGCGCAAACACCGGCGCACCGGCCGGGTATTCGTGCTGGACGGAGACGATCGGCATCCCCTGCTTTTCCGCAAGGTCGATGGCGCGGGTGATGTTGGCAAGGGACTCGTTGCGGTCCGGGTACTGGATGGCCAGAGGTCCTTCTTCGGCAAAGTAGTCGTTCTGGACGTCGATAACGACGAGTGCGCGGCGCAGTTCAGCCATGGTGGGCCCCGTTTCCTTGGTGGTTTTGGTTGATGGTTCCAGCCTGCCAGCATCCGGACGGGTACAGTGAGTGGCGTATATGCACACTTTCGATGGAAATGGGCCACGATGAAAATCGCCATCCACGCCTTCGACGGGATGACCATGTTCCACCTGGCCACCCCGTTGCTCGTCTTCGGCGAGGTTGCCCGGCTGGGTCTGGCCACGGACTGGAACACGACGGTCTTCAACGATGGCGGGGGGCCGGTGCGCAGCGCCGAGGGCTACCTGATCGGCGATGTCTCCGGGCCGGTGGTTGCCGCAGATGCCGACCTCGTGGTTTTCCCCTCCTGGCTCTCGCAGCTTCCCGATCCCTCCGAGGACCTGCTTCGACTGATCCGCGAGGCACATGGGCGCGGGGCCGCGATTGCGGGGCTGTGCCTCGGCGCGTACCCGGTGGCGTGCAGCGGCGTGCTCGACGGGCGCACGGCCGTGACGCACTGGGGAGGCGCCCGGGAAGTGGCGGCCAAGCCGCATGCCGTGGACTTCAACGATTCCGCCCTCTACATCGACCACGGCGACGTGCTCACTTCGGCCGGCACCGCTTCCGCCCTCGACGCCTGCCTGCACATCGTGCGCACCCGCCTCGGCTCGGCGGCCGCGGCCACCGTGGCGCGCCAGATCGTCATCGCGCCGCACCGCGACGGGGGTCAGGCGCAATACATTGCCCGCCCGCTGCCGGATCCCGAGCTGGACGGGCCGCTGGGCCGGACCATTCAATGGGCGCTGGCGAACCTGGACCAGGACCTCGAAGTGGACGCCATGGCGGCCCACGCCACGATGAGCAAGCGCAACTTCACCCGCAGGTTCAAGGAGGTCACCGGGCTTTCCCCGGCGCGCTGGGTGCTGGGCCGGCGGCTCGACGACGCCCGCCAGTTGCTGGAAACCACCAACTGGAGCATTGCCCGCATTGCCGAGTCGTGCGGCTTCGGCAGCGCGGTGACGTTCCGGCAGAACTTCGTCGCCGCCTACTCCACCACGCCGACCTCGTATCGGACCCGCTTCACCAGCCGCTGAGCCGGGGGCGCAAGCACCACGCCGAGCTTGTCCCACAGCCGACGCCTGACCACTTTAGGTCGAGGCGGCACCCTTGGCGCCGCGGCGATGGCCCAACTGCAACACGAGGATGGCCACGGCGTAGAGTAGCGCGGGCAGCAGCGCCCATCCCCAGTCACCCAGGTCGAGCTCGAAGGCCTCGGCGGTTGCCCCGCCCATGTTGATCCAGGCGGAGAGCGGCACCGAGAAGGCCCAGGCCAGGGCCACTGCCAGCATGCAATTGCGGCACTGGGAGAACCCCAGGAATTTCGCAGCCAGCGCGCTGAACGCCGCGGCGAGCACCACGAAGCTGAAGACCACCAGCAGCAGCGTGTTGATCAGCCGGAACTCATGCAGTCCCCCGGCGCCGTTAGAGACCAGGGCGGCCAGGATGAGGGCGGTCAGCGTCGCCGAGAGCCCCATTCCCAGGAAGTTTGCCTGCTTCCAGTTCATTGCCGTCCCTTCCTGCCCGCAGCCCGCCCTTGGCGGTCCGATGCCCGTCGGCGCCGTGGCCGT
Source organism: Paeniglutamicibacter sp. MACA_103 (assembly GCF_045798555.1). NCBI lineage: Bacteria > Bacillati > Actinomycetota > Actinomycetes > Micrococcales > Micrococcaceae > Paeniglutamicibacter > Paeniglutamicibacter sp. MACA_103. The sequence goes on from NZ_JBIXLN010000048.1 coordinate 6,942, forward strand.
GCGGCGGGATCAAGATTGTCGCGCGCCACCTCGTTGTGGTGCGATGCATGGTGCAATCCCGCATCGCACCAGCATATAGTAAAACGCTTTGATAAAGCGAAAGGCGCCCGTGTCGATTAAAGACACCGGGCCGCCCGCGGTTCCCCGCACTTCCAACGTGATCACTGACCAAGGAGACACGTTGGAGGATGTGCGGGGAAGCCGAGGCGGCCCGGAAGTTGATGGCGGTTCGGCCGCTTAGACCTCGCCGCGGCGGATCAGCTTGCCCTGCGGGGTCTTGAAGTCGACCTCGGTGCCGCGCACGAAGGTCCGGCGGACCTTCCCGGCGAGGACCTTGCCCTGGTACGGGGAGATCGGGTTCTTGTGGTGCAGCTTGTCCACGTCGACCAGGAAGCTGTCCTCGGGTGCGAAGAACGCGAAGTCGGCGTCGTTGCCCAGCGTGATCGCGCCCTTGTGCTGCAGCCCGGCGATTTCCGCCGGACGCCTGGACATCCAGTTGAGCACGGTCTCCAGCTTGATGCCGCGGCGCTGGGCCTCGGTCCAGATCAGTGCCAGGCCCAGCTGCAGCGAGGCAACCCCGCCCCAGGCCACGCCGAAGTCACCGTTCTCCACGTCCTTCAGGTCAATGGTCGAAGGCGAGTGGTCCGAGACGATGCAGTCGATGATCCCGTCCTCCAGCCCCTTCCAGAGCAGTTCGCGGTTGGACGCCTCGCGGATCGGCGGGCAGCACTTGAAGGCGGTGGCCCCGTTCGGGATCTCCTCGGCCAGCAGCGTGAGGTAGTGCGGGCAGGTCTCCACGGTCAGCTTCACGCCGTCTCGCTTGGCCGATTCGATCATCGGCAGCGCGTCGGAGGAGGAGAGGTGCAGGATGTGGGCGCGGGCCCCGGTCCAGCGGGCACGCTCGATGACCTCGGCCACCGCGACGTTCTCGGCGCCGCGCGGGCGGGAGGCCAGGAATCGGTCGTAGTGGTCGCCCTCGGCGTTCGGGGCGCGGTCGATCGCGCGCGAGTCCTCGGCGTGCACCAGCATCATCGAGTCGAAGGACACGATCTCGGTCATGTCCTCTTCCATCTCGTCCGGCTCGAGGTACGGGAATTCCTCGACGCCCGAGTGGAGCAGGAAGCACTTGAAGCCGAAGACGCCGGCATCGTGGAGCTCGCGCAGGTCCTTCTTGTTGCCCGGGATGGCACCTCCCCAGAATCCGACATCCACGTAGGCCTTGCGGCGGGCGGCGTCCTGCTTCAGTTCCAGGGCCTCGACGTTGACTGTCGGCGGGATGGAGTTCAGCGGCATGTCCACGATGGTGGTCACCCCGCCGGCGGCTGCGGCCTTGGTGGCGGACTCGAAGCCCTCCCACTCGGTGCGGCCCGGCTCGTTGACGTGCACGTGGGTGTCGACCAGTCCCGGGATCAGCACCTCTTCGGCGCTGAGCTCGATGAGCTGCGCGCCGGAGAGGTTGTTGCCCAGCGGTTCGATGGCGACGATCTTGCCGTCGCGGATGCCGATTTCGCGGGAGACGGTTCCGGCGCCCGTGACGATCCGTTCACCGCGGATCACCAGGTCGAAGTCCGCGCCTGTGTTTTCTTCCGACCGGGGCGTCGTTGCCTCGGTGAGCTCGGTGTTGCCCATGGTCTCGTCCTTACGTATCGTGCGTTGAAAATGGTGGTTGGGGAAAGAATAGCGGGCGCCTACGCGCTGGCCGCGTGGGTGGCCAGGAATTCGGCGGTCAATTGGGTTGCCGCCCGTTGCACAAGTGATCCACCCTCACTCATGCAACGGGCAACATCTTCTTCCAGCTCGAGCAGCGATCTCACCGCGGTGAAGCCCGCGGCGGTTGCCTGCTCGGTGGAAAGTTGGTTGCGTCCACAAATTGCGTAGACGGGAATGCCGTGGGCGGCGGCCAGCTGGGCCACGCCCACCGGGGTCTTGCCCTCCAGCGACTGGGCGTCCAGGCTGCCCTCGCCGGTGAACACGGCGACCGCACCCTCAAGGGCGGCCTCCAGTCCGGTCAGCTCCAGCACCACGTCGATGCCGCGGCGCCGGGTGGCTCCCAGCACCGCCAGGGCGGCGAAGCCCACCCCGCCGGCGGCCCCGGCACCCGGGGAGGCGGCGAGCACGTCGATGCGCTCGGAGTCGAGCCCTTGGCCCAGGACCCGCGCCCACCGACCCAGTGCCGCGTCGAGCTCCCGCACCTGCTCCGGGCTTGCGCCCTTCTGCGGGGCAAAGACGAAGGCGGCACCGTTGGAACCGGTGAGCGGGTTCTCCACATCGGCCGCGAGGGTGAAGGAGGTCGTGGCGATCCGGGGATCCAGTGAGCCCAGATCGACGCGCGCCAGGGAGGCCAGCGCACCGCCGCCGCGGGCCAGTTCGTTGCCCTGCGCATCAAGCAGCCGGGCGCCGAGCCCCTGGAGCATGCCCGCCCCGCCGTCGGTGCAGGCGCTTCCGCCCACGCCGAGGATGATCCCGGTGGCGCCGGCGTCCAGGGCGGCGGCGATCAGCTCCCCGGTGCCGAAGCTTGTCGCCCCGAGGGCGTCGGGGGTGCCGCCGGGCAGCAGGTCAAGGCCCGAGGCCTCGGCCATTTCCACGATGGCAACCTCGCCCTTGAGCCCGAAGGCCGCACGCACCGGCTGACCGGTGGGGCCGGCGACGGTCACATGGTGCAGTTCGAAGCCGCAGGGCACGGCGGCGGCGAGGGTTCCCTCCCCGCCGTCGGCCACGGGCACCGCGAGCGTGCGCGCCTCGGGCATTGCCGCGCGCACCCCCGCCTCGATGGCGGCGGCAACCTGCGCGCCGGTGAGCGATCCCTTGAACTTGTCCGGTGCCACTACTACCAACATGGTGTGCCGCCTCCTCTCGTGTAGTTCTTGCCTAGACCGATGCGCCGGCGTGGATGCCGTGCGCCACTTCCAGCGGGGTCAACGCCGTGGGGGCGTCGGCGGCCGCGGTGGCCAGGTCCTCGAACTCGTTCACCGCATCCAGTTCAGCACCCATGGCGATGTTTGTCACACGCTCCAGGATGACCTCGACGACCACGGGCACCTGGAATTCGGCGGCCAGGCGGCCGGCCTCGGCGAAGCCCTCGGCCAGCTTGGACGGATCCTCGACGCGCACGGCCTTGCAGCCCAGGCCCTCGGCGACCTTGACGTGGTCCACGCCGTAGCCGTTGGTTTCCGGGGAGTTGATGTTGTCGAAGCCCAGCGAGACGTGGTAATCCATCTCGAAGGGGCGCTGCGACTGGCGGATCAGGCCCAGGTAGGAGTTGTTCACGACCACGTGGATGTACGGCAGCTTGAACTGCGCGCCGACGGCCAGCTCCTCGATCATGAACTGGAAGTCGTAGTCCCCGGAGAGGGCGACGACGGTGGAGTTCGGCTTGCCGCGCACCACGCCCAGGGCCGCGGGACCGGTCCAGCCCAGCGGTCCGGCCTGGCCGGCGTTGATCCACTGGCGCGGGCCGTAAACGTGCAGCATCTGCGCGCCGGCGATCTGCGACAGGCCGATGGTGGAGACGTAGGTGGTGTCGCGGCCGAACGCGGCATTCATTTCCTGGTAGACGCGCTGCGGCTTGATCGGCATGTTCTCGAAGTTGGTCTTGCGGTGCAGCGTGCCCTTGCGCTCGGTGCACTCATCGGCCCACGCCGAGTAGTCCGGCAGGGTGCCGGCGGCCTTGCGGTCGCGGGCGGCGGCCAGGAGCTGGTCGATCGCGGCACCGGCGTCGGAGATGATGCCCAGGTCCGGGGAGAAGACCCGGCCGATCTGGGTGCCCTCGATGTCGATGTGCACGAACTTGCGGCCCTGGCGGTAGGTGTCCAGGCCGCCGGTGTGGCGGTTGGCCCAGCGGTTGCCCAGGCCCAGCACGAAGTCGGAGGCCAGGAAGGAGACGTTGCCGTAGCGGGTGTGGGTCTGGATGCCGACCATGCCCGACTGCAGGCGGTGGTCATCCGGAATGGCGCCCCAGCCCATCAGGGTCGGGGAGACCGGGATGTTCAGCAGCTCGGCCAGCTCGACGAGCTTGTCCGAGGCGTTGGCGTTGATGACGCCGCCGCCGGCAATGATCATCGGGTGCTTGGAGGCGACCAGCAGGTCCAGGACCTTCTCGGCCTGGCCGCGGGTTGCCGCCGGCTTGTCCGGGGTGAGCGGCTCGTAGGCGTCGATGTCGAATTCGATCTCGGCCATCTGCACGTTGATCGGCAAATCCAGCAGGACCGGGCCCGGGCGTGCCGAGCGCATGATCTGGAAGGCCTTGGCGAAGTAGCCCGGGACCAGGCCCGGCTCCAGGATGGTGGCCGCGAACTTGGTGACCGGCTTGGCGATGGACTCGATGTCCACGGCCTGGAAGTCTTCCTTGTGCAGCTTGTCGGTCGGGGCCTGTCCGGTGATGCAGAGCATCGGGATGGAATCGGCGATCGCTGCATACAGGCCGGTGATCATGTCGGTGCCGGCGGGGCCGGAGGTGCCCAGGCACAATCCGATCTTGCCGGTGGCACGCGAGTAGCCGTCGGCCATGTGGCTGGCGCCCTCGACGTGGCGGGCCAGCGTGTGGCGGATGGTGCCGCGGCGCTGCATGGCCGAGTACAGCGGGTTGATGGCCGCGCCGGGCAGCCCGAAGGCCTCAATGGCGCCTTCCTTTTCCAGAATCAGGACAATTGCATCGACAACGCGCATCTTTGCCATGGTGTAGAGCTCCTTGTGTCAATCCCCCGGCGCCGGCGCTTGCCTGGCGGGGGGGGAAGGGGGGTGAGTTTATGTGGACCGAAGGCGCGCAGCGGGTGCTTGCCGCGAAGGATCCCTGGGGATGGATGGTGCCGTGCCGACTCGGGGAGCCGGCACCGCACCGCCCGTCCGGCTGGTTAGTTGGCGGCCACGGGTTCGGCCGGAACGTCGGCGGATCCGCTGAGGCGTTGTACGCCGCGGAAGAGTCCGGAGTGGTCCAGGGCGCCGTCGCCGCTGGCCACGGTGGAGGCCACGAGCTGGGCGACGAGTGCGCCAAGCGGCAGCACGACGCCTGCCTCGCGGGCCGCGGAGGTCACGATGCCCATGTCCTTGTGGTGAAGGGCCAGGCGGAAACCGGGCTCGAAGGACCGGTCAAGGATCTTCTGGCCCTTCTGGTCCAGGACCTTGGAGCCGGCGAGCCCGCCGCCCAGGACCGTGAGGGCGGCGTCGGTGTCGACGCCGTAGGCCTCGAGGAACACCACGGCCTCGGAGAGCGCCTGGATGTTCGCCGCAACGATCAGCTGGTTGGCTGCCTTGACGGTCTGGCCGGAACCGGAGGGGCCTACCAGCACGATGGTCTTGCCCACGGCGTTGAACACGGCCTCGGCGTCGGCGAAGTCCGCCTGCTCGCCGCCGACCATGATGGATAGGACGCCGCCGATGGCGCCGGCCTCGCCGCCGGAGACCGGGGCGTCGAGCGGGCGCAGGCCCGCGGCGCGGGCCTCGTCGGACAGGCGCGCTGCCACGTCGGGACGGATGGAGGAGTTGTCGATCCACAGGGCCCCGGCCTTGGCGTGCGCAAAGACCCCTGCCTCGCCGGTGACGACGGCCTCGACGTCCACGGAGTCCGGGACCATGGTGATGACGACATCGGCGTCGGCCACGGCCTCCGGGATGGACCCGGCGCCCTTGCCGCCGGCGGCAACCAGTTCGGCCGTCTTTTCCGGACTGCGGTTGTAACCGGTGACCTCGAAGCCGGCCTTGGCCAGGTTGATGGCCATCGGAAGGCCCATGATGCCCAGGCCGATGAATGCGATCTTTTGCGTGTTCGACATGTCGTACTCCTGAAAACTTGTGGTGGTGGCTGGGGCGCTGCTGGCCCGGATGCGTGTGGGTGGGGTGGGTTAGGCGGACTGGCGGATGAGCCAGTTGAAGGCCTCGGCCTGGGCCGACTTGTATTCCAGGGCCACGCCTCCGGCGTAGCCGAGGTCGCGGGACCGGGTGACCCATTCACCCAGCGGCAGGGTTCCGGTGCCCGGTGCGCCGCGTCCCGGATCGTCGGCGATCTGGATGTGCCCGAATTCGTGGGCGTGGCCCTCGATCAGCGCGGCAACGTCGTCGCCGTTCACTGCCAGGTGGTAGAAGTCGGCGAGCAGCTTGACGTTGCTTGCACCTGCCGCGTGGACCTTCTGCAGGACGAAGAATGCGTCGGCGGAGGTCTTCAGCGGGTAGGTCTCGGAGCCCGAAATCGGCTCGAGCAGCACGGTGCCGCCGATGCGCTCAACGCCCTTGGCGGCTGCGACGAGGTTGGAAATGGCCAGCTTGTCTTGCGCCTGGCCGTCGATCCCCGGCTGGCGGTTGCCGTAGAGGGCGTTGAAGCCCTTGCAGCCGGTGGCCTCGCCGATGCCGGCGACCACGTCGATGTTGTCGAGGAACTCGGATTCGCGTCCGACCCAGGAAACCAGCCCGCGGTCCCCGGCCGGCATGTCACCGGCAAAGAAGTTCAGGCCTTCGAGGGTGACGCCCGCGTCCTTGATCGAGGCAACGAAGGCGTCGACCTCGGAGTCGGCGGGTACGGCCGTGGCAAACGGCCACCAGAATTCAACGCTGTCGAAGCCCGCGGCCTTCGCCGCCGCGGCGCGCTCCAGCAGGGGGAGCTCGGTGAGCAGGATTGAACAGTTGACGGTGTAGGCCATCTTCGACTCCTTCATGGTTCCAACTTCCATATTGTGAAATATGTTTATTGCTTGATGAGAACTCTAACGAGTGGGCTGAGTCACTGTCAAGGGCGCGCACCGCCTCCGCCCATCGGCCCGCCTCCGCGCCCCGGGCGACCAAATCCACAGCGAACCGTCCGCGACCAGTCAAATCCTGGCCGAAAGACTTTCGCAACAATTCCACCTGATGAAAATCCTTTTCTTTTACATGGAATCGTGCCATCATCGATCCACGAAGTAATCTCCGTCACACCCCCAGTGGTGAAAGGTACGAGTTCTCATGACCCATCCAGATGTGCGCACAGCGACGTCAGAATCCAGCGTCCCGCCCGTGGTCCAGCACGAACTGAATCCCCATGGACTCAGTGCGTCGCTCTACAACAGCGACCTGGCACCCACGACCAAGGCGGGAAGGACCTGGTCCAGCTACAGCATCTTCACGCTGTGGGCCAACGACGTCCACTCCCTTGGAAACTACGCATTTGCGATCGGGCTCTTTGCACTCGGCCTGGGCGGCTGGCAGATCCTGCTGGCGTTGGGCTTTGGAGCACTCCTGCTCTTTGGGCTGTTGAACTTCTCCGGCTTCATGGGCGAAAAGACCGGTGTCCCGTTCCCGGTCATGAGCCGCATCGCCTTCGGCATCCGCGGTGCCCAGATCCCCGCCCTCCTGCGTGGCGCCGTGGCCATCGCATGGTTCGGCATCCAGACCTACCTGGCCTCCGTGGTCCTGGTGGTCATGATCCTGGCAGTGGCCCCCACCGCCGCCTCCCTGAACGACAACAACTTCCTGGGCCTTTCCACCCTCGGCTGGATCTGCTTCGTGGGCCTGTGGGCCTTGCAGCTGGTCATTGTCAGCTACGGCATGGAAATGATCCGCAAGTACGAGGCCTTCGCCGGCCCGGTCATCCTCGTCACCATGGGCGCACTCGCCATCTGGATGTTCGCCCAGGCCGGCGGCTCGATCGCCTGGTCCACCGGCGATGCCAAGACCGGGGTCGACATGTGGCTCGGGATCCTCGGCGGCGGCGCCCTGTGGGTATCCATCTATGCGACCTTCGTGCTGAACTTCTGCGACTTCACCCGCAGCGCCAAGTCCAAGGGCTCGATCGTCCGCGGCAACTTCTGGGGCATCCCGCTGAACATGCTGCTCTTCGGCCTGATCGTCGTGGTCATGACCGGCGCGCAGTTCAAGATCGACGGAACCATCATCGACAGCCCCTCGGACGTCGTCGAGGCCATCCCGAACACCTTCCTGCTGCTGGCCGCCTCGGCCGCACTGCTGATCCTGACCATCGCCGTGAACCTGATGGCCAACTTCGTCGCCCCGATCTACGCGCTGACAAACCTCTTCCCGAAGGTGCTGAACTTCCGTCGCGCCGGCATCATCTCGGGCGTCATCGGGCTGCTGATCCTGCCCTGGAACCTCTACAACTCCCCCGCTGTCATCACCTACTTCCTCGGCGGCCTGGGTGCGCTGCTCGGCCCGCTGTTCGGCATCATCATGGCCGACTACTGGATCCTGCGCCGCTCCAAGATCAACGTCCCGGACCTCTACCGGTCCAGCCCGGAGGGCACCTACTACTTCACCCGCGGCGTCAACTTCCGGGCGATCATCGCACTGGGCGTCTCGGCCGTCGCGGCACTGGTCCTTGCCTTCTCCCCGGCACTGGGCCACGTCTCGGCCTTCGCCTGGTTCATCGGTTCCGGGCTCGGCGCCGTGGTCTACCTGGCCATCGCCAAGCGCGGCCAGGTCCACGCGGACATTGACGGCGAGCACATCGCCGTGGCCCCCACCCACTAGCCACCAACAGTTCCCCGGTTCCACCGGCAACACAGGAGTTTCCCCCATGAGAATTCTGGTCCTCAACGTCAACACCACCGCGTCCATGACCCGGTCGATCGGCGACTCGGCCCGCTCGGCCGCCTCCCCCGGCACCGAGATCGTCGAGTTGACGCCGGACTTCGGCGCGGATTCCTGCGAGGGAAACTTCGAAAGCTACCTCGCCGCGATCGCCGTGATGGACAAGGTCGTGAACTACACCGAACCCTACGACGCGGTCATCCAGGCCGGCTACGGCGAACACGGCCGCGAGGGCCTGCAGGAACTGCTCGACGTCCCGGTCGTTGACATCACCGAGGCGGCGGCCTCCACGGCCCAGTTCCTGGGCCACAAGTACTCCGTGGTCACCACGCTGGACCGCACCGTGCCGCTGATCGAGGACCGGCTGAAGCTGGCCGGGCTCACCGACCGCTGCGCCTCGGTCCGCGCCAGCGGGCTGGGCGTGCTCGAGCTCGAGTCCGATCCCGGGCGCGCGGTCGCCGCGATCGTGGAGCAGTCCCGCCAGGCGGTGGAGAACGACAAGGCCGAGGTCATCGTGCTCGGCTGCGGCGGCATGGCGGAGCTCGAGGCCAAGGTCGCCGAGGCCACCGGCGTGCCGATCGTCGACGGCGTGCGCGCCGCGGTCACCATCGCCGAGTCGCTGGTGCGACTGGGCCTGAGCACCTCCAAGGTGCGCACCTACGCCACCCCGCGGCCGAAGGTCGTCACCGGCTGGCCGATCACCAAGGCTGCCGTCACTCTCAACGCCGGCTGACGCCGCACACCATCCCGCACCTGGCCGGACCCCCATGGGATGCCGCCCTCGTTTACTCGAGGGCGGCATCCTTTTCGCCGGGCAGCAGGGCGGCCAGGCGCCGCATCCCCTCCGGGATTCGTTCCGCCTTGATCACGCCGAAACCGACTCGGATGAAACCGCGCCCGTCCTCCGGGTGCGAGAAATAATGGTTGCCCGAATCAATGAGGATTCCGTGAGCGCGGGCCTCGTTGGCAATAGCGTTCGAGGGCCGCGCCACGCCCGTACGCAACCACAGCCCGGTCCCTCCAGGTGGCAGGATCTGGCCCGGCGGAAAGAGCTCCCGCGCGGCATTCGTCGCGGCATGCCAGCGCAGTCGCAGGTCGTTCCTGTAGCGGCGGTAGGAACGGGCGAGGTCTCCGGCATCCATCAACAGGGCGAGAGCTCGCTGAATGTGCCCGGGTGGTTGGCGGTGGGCATATCGGCGGCGCTGGCGAAGCGCGGCGATGAGCTTCTTGGGTCCGACCACGTATCCCATGCGCAGGCCGGGAGCCAACACCTTGGACAATGTCCCCAGGTAGATGGTCCGCCCGTTGGGGTCCAAGCTGGCCATGCAGGGGCTGGTTTGGCCGCTGTACTGCAGTTCGGCGTCGTAGTCGTCTTCAACGATCAGGAAATCCTGCTCCTCGGCCTGGGCAATTAGTTGCAGGCGGCGCTCCAGCGAGAGCGTCACGTTCGTCGGGTGCTGGTGGCTCGGGGTGACGAAGAGCAGCCGTGCCCCGTTGTACTCCTGCTGTGGGATCGCCCCCTGGGCATCCACCGGAACGTAAATCATTTGGGCTCCGACGCGATGGAACACGTGCCGCGCATCGATGTAGCCCGGGTTTTCCATGGCAACCCGGTCACCCCAACGAAGCGTCGTCTCCGCAAGCAGTTGCAGGCCCTGCTGGCTGCCCATGGTGACCAGAATGTTCTCCGGAGAAACACGCAGACCTCGCACCGTGAGCACGCGGGCGCACAGCGATTGCAGAAGTAACGGATCGTCTTCCAGACGGTCATCCAGGCTCGCATACCGATGTTCGTCGCTCAGGGCCTTCTTCAGGGCCCGCAACCACGGCCCGTCGGGAAAGAAGACGGGGTCATGCTGGCCCGTCACAAACGGGAAATCAAACCGATTCCATTGCCGTTCGCGTTGGAGTTCGGGCCACGCGGATTCACGTCCCGAGCTGGCCCACCGATCCCATTGGACCGATTCCTCCCAGCGCTCGTCGTCTCCGGCGGCCGGCTCCGGTTCAAGGATCTGGGCTACCGCCGGTAGGCGCTCGCTGACAAACACACCACGACGATCGGAAGGAACCAGATACCCTTCGTCTATCAGCGCATGGTAGGCGCTCTGCACAGTCGTCCGAGAAACTCCCAAGTCATAGGCGAATTTTCGACTTGACGGAACTTTTGCTCCGGTGGGCCAGATCCCGCGGACAATCAGCTGCGTCACGGTACGCCGCACCCGAGTCGCCAAGGGAGTTCCCGGGGGTGCCGGAAGCAGTGCCATCCGGGCTGCCCGCGGCTCGCCTGTCAACGCGCTCAATTCCTGCAACGGGTCAACGCAGTGCCCTCCCCCTCGTGCAATGATCGCCAATACGCCCATTACTGGACTGCTTGAAATGAAGAAAACTGGATCTTGTTATGACCAGTTTCACACACTTAGGCTGTGACGAACGCCACAAGCGACTAAGTGTTCCCGCAGCATCCACGGCATCATCAACCTCGGTACGCCGAACGCAGCCACAGCGTCCAGGGAACGGCATCGATCCCACGCCGCCCACCGCCCCTAAGCATCAATTCCCCGAATGGTGTACACCCACATTCCCAGGAGAAGACCGCATGATTAGATACTTGGCCAAGAGGACCGGAACAGCGCTGTTTGTGCTGTTCGCGCTCTCCCTTCTTGTCTTCAGCATGGTCCGGCTCATCCCCGGAGACCCCGCCGCGCAGTACCTGAACACCTCCGACCCCGACCCGGAGGCACTGGCAGCAATCCGTGAGCAGCTTGGGCTGACCCGGCCTTGGTACGAGCAGTTCGTCGTGTGGCTCGGAGGGGTGCTGAGCGGGGACTTCGGAACTTCGCTCACGCGCCCCTTCGACATCACCACCCAGATCGCCGAACGCCTGCCGGCAAGCGTCGAGCTGGCCGTCATCGCCACCATTTTCTCGCTGCTGATCGGCATCCCGTTCGGGGCGCTGTCGGCGGTTCGAAGCGGGAAGGTCGCCGACACGGTGATTCGTGCCGGGTCGTTCCTGTTCCTCTCCGTGCCGGCATTCGTCGTTGGAACCGTGCTGATCCTGGCGAACTCCCGGACCCTGAAGTTCCCGCTCATCGGCTATACGCCCTTGTGGGAGGACCCGGTGCGGTCCGTCGTGCAAATGCTGGTCCCCGCAATGGTGCTGGCCCTGCCCATGGGTGCGATCCTGTGCCGCTACACCAGAAACACGCTGCTTGACGCTCTCTCCCAGGACTACATCCGCACGGCACGCGCCAAGGGGGCGATCACCTCGAGGCTTGTCGTCCGCCACGCGCTGCGCAACGCGCTCGTTCCGGTCAGCACCGTGGTTGGAATCCAGCTGGGAACGATGATCGGCGGAACCATCATCGTCGAATCCATCTTTGCCCTTCCGGGCATGGGATCAATGCTCATCGAGGCCCTGAACTCGACCGACTACCCCACCATCCAAGGCTGCGTGCTGGTGCTTGGCGCCGTGTACATCGCCATCAACCTCGCCGTCGATTTGCTCTACCCGCTCATCGACCCCCGTATCAGGACGGTGAACTGAAATGACCACCGCCAACCCCACCCAAAACGCGGCTCTCGGCAGCCTCGCGGTGCCGGCAGCGTTGCGGCGCTTCGCCGGTCAACTGCGGCATCATCCTTCGTTGGTCATAGGCCTGGCCCTGGTGGTGGGCATGACCGCCGTCGCCGCACTCACCCCGGCCTTGAGCCCCTACACCGTCACCCAGATCAACGACCTACCCTTTGCCTCTCCGTCGGCCGAGCATTGGCTGGGCACCGACAACCTGGCACGCGACAATTTCACGCGGCTGGCTGCGGCGACCATGACGGGGCTGCAGATCTCCCTCGCCTCGACGCTATTGGCTGCTCTCGTCGGTTCCGCCGCGGGCATCCTCGCCGGCTACTTTGGCGGGCTGTTCGACGGAATCGTGATGCGCTCGGTGGACGTGCTGCTGGCCATTCCCGCGATCCTGCTGGCCCTGGTGACCCGAGTGATCTTCGGCCCCGGGATCTGGACGCTCATCATTTCATTGGCCATCATCTCGGCACCCGGGTTCGCCCGTGTGATGCGTGCCCCGGCCATCAGCCTGCGGGAACGCGACTTCGTCACCTCCGCCGAGATTTCCGGTGTGGGACGCTTGCGCATCGCCGCATCGCACCTCCTGCCCAACTCGCTGACCCCTCTCTTCGTCCAGTTCGCGGCAACGGCCTCGATGGTGGTGCTGATGGAATCGATCCTCAGCTTCCTGGGCCAGGGCGTGTTGCCGCCCGATCCTTCGGCGGGCCGCATGATCGCCGATTCGACCCGCTTCATGGCCCGGGAACCCATGCTGATCCTGCTCCCGGCGGCGGTGATCATTGCGATGACCATCGCCTGGAACCTCATCGCCGACGGACTGCAAAAACTCCTGTCCCCACGCGACGGGGCCTTGAACATATCCACGGCCCCGCTGTTGGCCGTCATCCGCCACCGCAAGATCGTTGACGTGCCGGCCCCGGGTACCGTCAGCCGCCGCCCCCGTCGAGAGGAAACCCCATGACCAAGCGACTCAACAGCGCCATCGTGCTGGCGATCGCGGGGCTGCTCGCACTCACTGGTTGCAGCACCATCGCCGTCAAGGCCGCGGACATCCCCGATGCCCCGGCACGCGGGGGCATCCTGCAATACGGCACCGACATCCAGCCGGTGGCCGGCGGCATCGATCCATACACTTCACAGGCCTTCTCCGGGATGAATTTCTGGGTTCAGATCTACGAACCGTTGCTCACCCGCGACGATAGGGGAAATATCCAGCCCGGCCTCGCAGCCAAGTGGGAGCAACTTGATGCCACCACGTACCGCTTCCATCTGCGCGAGAACGCGAAATTCAGCAACGGAGCTCCCCTTAGGGCAGAGGATGTGGAATATTCCCTGGAGACGATGGCAGCTTCCGGCAACCTCCAGGCCAGGCTGTTGACCGAATTCGAGTCCGCCACGGTCATTGACGACCACACTGTCGACGCCCACCTCTCCGGCCCCAGCGGCACGTTCCTGGGCGTCGTCTCCGATGCAGGCACCGGAAGCATCGTCAACAAGGACTGGTACAGCTCGGCCTCGAAGGAACAGCGGCAGCGCACCGCCATGGGCACCGGTCCCTTCCAGCTGACCGGGTGGCAGGACAACGTGGTGTTGGAACTGCGCCGCAACGAGCACTACTGGGACCCGACGCTGCCCCACCTCGACGGCATTGACTTCCGCATCTTCCCGGACGAACAGTCCCGCCTCGCCGCACTGCGCCAGGGAAGCGTGGATGCAATCTGGCTGGGCGACGAGCAGCTGGCCGAGCAGGTCCAGGGCGAGGGCTTTGAAATCGGCCACAATGCCGCGACCCGTTCGCTGAACCTGTTCATTGATTCCACCGGCGGACCCACTGCGGACACTCGGATCCGCCAGGCCATATCCAAGGCCATGGATCGGGAGAAGATCGCCCTGCTGGCCAGTTACGGCTACGGGAAGATCGGAGGCATCGTCCCGGTGGGCGATCCGGCAGCAATCGCGCACCCGGAAGACCTGCCGAATTACGCCCACGACCCCGAAGGCGCCCGCGCACTGCTGGAGAAGGCCGACGCCGTCGGGACCAAGGTCACCATCACCTACCCCTCGGACGCGTCATTCTCACGCGATGTCGCTCTCTACGAGGTCATGAAGGAACAGCTGCGCGCCGTGGGCATCGAACTGGTGCTCAATCCCCTGCCCTGGGCAGACACACTCTCAAAGTACATCTCCGGCAATTTCAAGGGAATCATCGCCATTCCAGGGGTGGCACGAGCGGACGCCTCGGCGTACTTCTCGGGCTTCCTCGCCCCGAATGCGCCGGCCAACACCACCGGCGCCCACGGCAAGAAGGCCACTGCTTTGTGGCAGAAACTAAACACCACCGTGGCCCCCGCCAAACGCAAGGAGGTGCTCCAGCAATTGGAGAACGAGGTCGCCGACCAGGTGCTGAACCTGGTTCCGTATGTGGTCACGCAGCGCCAGGAACTCTGGTCCCCGCGCTTGCAGGGCTATGTGCCGGATCCCTACTCATTCCGCATCAACCTGAAGAAGGGATGGCTCGTGCCATGACCTCAACCACGCACGTTGCGCCGGCAACAAGCACCTCCGAGGACTCCGACACCGGGCAGGCCCTGGACATCTGGGGACTGAACATCGGCTACGGCGCCGGGCCCGACGTCGTCTCCGACGTCAACCTGCGCGTCGCCGAGGGCGAAATCGTAGGCATCATCGGGGAATCAGGCTGCGGCAAGTCAAGCGTCGGCCTTGCCCTGTTGGGGCTGCTTCCCGCCGCTGCCCGCACCGAGGCCTACCGCCTTCGGGTCGCAGGCAAGGACCTGGTCGGGCTCGGCGAGCGCGAGCTGGCCAGGATCCGCGGCAATGACGTCTCGATGATCTTCCAGGAACCCATGAGCGCACTGAACCCCGTGATTCGCATCGGCGACCAAATCTCGGAGGTTCTGCTGCTTCACGGCGAGCGCGACAAGCGCCGCGCCGCCGCACGCGCACTTGAATTGTTGACCATGGTGCAGGTTCCGGAACCGGAATTGCGGATGCGCCAATACCCGCACCAGATGTCCGGCGGCATGCGCCAGCGAGTCATGATCGCCATCGCCATGGCGGCCAACCCGCGCCTGCTGGTTGCCGACGAACCGACCACGGCGCTGGACGTGACGGTCCAGGCACAGATCCTGGCGCTGCTGACCCAATTGCGTGACAAGACCGGCATGGGCATGGTGCTGATCTCCCACGACCTCGGCGTCATCGCCAGCACCTGCGACCGCGTGGCGGTCATGTACGCGGGGCAGATCGTTGAGGAAGGAACCCCGAAGCAGGTCATGGAGAATCCTGCGCACCCCTACACCCGTGGCCTGCTCGCCTCGATCCCACGGCGCACCCACGCGGCGGGCACCGACTTGCCGGCGATCATCGGAGGCATCAGGCCCGAGGACCGCGCGCTGCCCGGCTGCCGCTTCGCGGCACGTTGTCCGATGGCCGAGCAACGGTGCCTGCAACCCCAGCACCTGTTGGATGCCGAAACGCCGGGACACACGGCCCGTTGTGTTCTTTCCACCCGCGGACTAGTCACGGAGGACCGTTCATGAGCACCCACGAACCAGACATCCTGGTCGAATGCCACCAAGTGGGACAGGAATTCGCGGCGCGGGGCGGCAATGCGGTTCGCGCCCTGGACTCCGTGAACCTGCAGATCCGGCGGGGGGAAACCCTGGGCGTCGTAGGCGAGTCCGGATGCGGCAAGTCGACCTTGGCCCGGGCGATCATGTTGCTGCGCTCCCCCAGCAGCGGGCACGTCGAGTTCGACGGGCGGCGCATGGACGGGGTGCGAGGTCGCGAGCTCAAACGACAGCGCCAGCGCATGCAAATGGTGTTCCAGGACCCCAACGACTCGCTGGACCCGACCTACACCGTCGCACGGTCCATCATGGAGCCGTTGCTGGCCTCCGGGAGCAGCATGGCCGAGGCGCGCCTCGGGGCGCAGGCGGCCATCACCGAAGTGGGCATGACCCAGGAGGTGCTGGCACGCCATCCGCACGAGTTCTCCGGCGGCCAGCGCCAGCGCATCGCGATTGCCCGGGCCTTGGCCACGCACCCCGAATTCATGGTGCTCGACGAACCGACCAGCGCCCTGGACGTTTCGATCCAGGCGCAAATCCTCAACCTGTTGGCCAGGCTGCAGCGCGAACGGAACCTCACCTACCTCTTCATTTCGCACAATCTCGGCGTGGTGCGTCACCTTTCCGACCGGGTGGCGGTCATGTATTTGGGGCGTGTGGTGGAGGTCGGCGACACCGAGGAGGTCTTTTCCAATCCCAGGCACCCCTATACCAAGGCACTGCTCTCGGCGGTCCCGGATCCGGAGGACACCACGACCGAGCGGATCGTGCTGAGTGGGGACCTCCCCAGCCCCCGCAAGCGTTACACCGGCTGTGCGTTCGCGAGCCGTTGCTGGCTGGCCACCGACATTTGCCGCGCCGAACGACCGGAGCTGGCCGTGTCCGCGGACGGTGCCCCGACGCACCGCAGCGCCTGCCACCACCCGGAACTGGTTTCCCGGCCGTTCGAAGCCCTCAGCTTCAGCTGACTTTCCCCCGATTCACCTCCCATCCTTCGCCACAAGTGAAAGGCCTCCATCACCATGGAACCCACCATTGTCTACCCCGCCCGCCTGGTACGCACCATGGACCCGGCAAACCCCACGGCCGAGGCCGTTGCGGTGCGCGGGGACCGGATTCGCGCCGTCGGCAGCACCAGGGAACTGCTGGGGTACCCCGGCGCGGTCCTTGACGAGCGTTACGCCGAGGCGGTGCTGGTGCCGGGGTTCGTGGAAGCGCACAGCCACGCGGGATCCGGCAACGTGTGGGCCAACACCTACGTCGGCCTGGTCGATCGCATTGCCCCCGACGGCAGACGCTGGCCCGGGTGCCGCAGCATCGAGGACGTACTTGCGCGGCTGAGCGAGGCCGAGGCCGAACTCGGTGACCCGGAAACCCCGCTGCTGGCGTGGGGGCTGGACCCCATCTACTTCACCGGCGAACGCCTCTCGGCGAGCGATCTGGACAGGGTTTCCGCCACCCGGCCCGTGCACATCACGCACACCAGCGGGCACGTGTGCACAGTGAACTCCGCCGCGCTGCAGGCCTGCGGCATCGATGCGCGGACCACGGTCTCCGGCGTGGCCAAGGATGCCTACGGCGTACCGACGGGAGAGCTACAGGAATTCGTGGCCATGGCACTGGTGGCGCCACTGACCGAGGGCACCGGATTGATGAACATCAACGCCGCGGCCCTGCAGGCGTTCGCCCAGGACGGGGTGAACACCGGAACCACCACGCTCACCGACCTGGGCTCGCGGATCCTAATGGAGGACGCTGGCGTCGAGCTCTACCGGTCGACCGTGGACGACGGCTTCCCCGCCCGGCTGAACGTCTTTCACTTCGGTGTCGGGGTTGGCAAGGTCTCCCTTTCCCTGGCCGAGGCGGCCAAACGACTCGTTAGGCTGCGCGCCCTGTCGACCGAAAAGCTCCGCTTCGGCAACGTGAAACTCATGCTGGACGGCTCCATCCAGGGCTTCACCGCCCGCTTGCTGGAGCCCGGTTACTATGGGGACCAGCCCAACGGCATCTGGGCGGTGAGTCCCGAGGAATTCCACGAGGCCTTCGAAACCTTCCACAAGGCCGGTGTGCTGGTGCACGTGCACTGCAACGGGGACCAGACCACCCAGCTGTTTTTGGAAACACTCGAGGCCATCCTCACCGCGCACCCGCGGCCCGACCACCGGCACACCTGCACCCACTCCCAGATGAGCACCGCCGCCCAATACCGCCGCATGGCGGCCCTCGGTGCCTGCGCCAACATCTTCGCCAACCACATCTGGGCCTGGGGCGACCAGCACATGGACATCACGGTGGGACCGGACCGGGCGGCGCGGATGAACGCGACGGCGACCGCGCTGCGCCACGGCGTGCCGATCTCCTTCCACTCCGACACGCCCGTCACTCCCCTGGGCCCGCTGCACACCGTAAAGCACGCCGTCACCAGGTTGACCGTCTCCGGAAGGGTCATGGGAGAACACGAACGCATCAGCGCCCAACAGGCGCTGGAGGCGGTGACCCTCGGCGGTGCCTACATGTTGAAAATGGATCACGAGGTCGGTTCGCTGGAGGCCGGGAAGTTCGCCGACATGGCCGTCCTGGCCCTGGATCCACTGGAAGTCCCCGCGGAGGAGATCGGAAACATCCACGTGCTCGGCACGGTGGTGGGCGGCCGCCACCATGCCAGCAACGTGCAGGCCGGGGTGAAGGCGGGGGCACGGTGAGCACCCGGTTGGGGATCATCGGCGGGTACCTGGGTTCGGGCAAGTCCACGCTGGTGAACCGTCTGCTGGCCGGGGCCCTGCCCGGGCGCACTGCGGTGGTGGTCAACGATTTCGGTTCCGTCAACATCGATGCCGATCTGATTGCCGCGGCCGACGAGGACACCATCGAGCTGACCAACGGCTGCATCTGCTGCCAACTCGGTGACGACGTGGCCCGCACGATGACCGCGCTGGCGGCTCGCACGGACCTGGACAATGTGCTCTGCGAAGTCAGCGGCGTGGGCGACCCGGGCGAGCTGGCCACCTGGCGCAGCTACCCCGGGTTCGCTCCCGGGCCGGTTTTGGTGTGTGCGGATGCCACCGACGTGGTCCGCCTGCTGCGCGATATGTATGTCGGGGACACCGTGCTCCGTCAGCTGGCCGCCGCCGAGGTGGTCCTGCTGACCAAGACGGACCTTGCCCTCTCGGCGGAGATCGCCGCGGCGCTGGATGCCTGCACCGCCGCGGCACCGGAAGCCAGGCTGCTGGAACAGGACCGTCGCCATCCGGAAAGGAGCGCCGCCCGGGCCTTCGCCGTTGACGCGCCGCCGGAGACGGAGCGTCCGTGGAACCTCGCCCAAGCGCAGGATCTCCACGCCGATTCCCACGCCACCTGCACCCTGGCCGCTTCCGAACCGGTCGAGGTGGAGGCGGTGGTGCGCACCCTATTGGAGCAGGCCGATCGGCTCGTGCGTGCCAAGGGGACGCTGCGGGGACGGGACGGGCGCTGGCACGAGCTGCAGTTGGCCGCAGGGCGGGTGGAGGTCCTCCCTCGTGCGGCGGACAGTCCTTCTCCGGCGAACCCCGGCCTGGTGTTGATTGCGGCCGGGGCGGATCCCACCGAGTCACTGCAGGTGGCCGGGGTCGCGCTGGAGGAAGTCCTCCGTGCCAGCCGCGAAACCGTCCCGCGCTAGCCGGCCGCCATCGGTTTCCGTTCCGTGGCGGGTTCGGCAAGTCCCACAGGGAAACCCGGATCAACGGCCAACGGTCCGGGGCACGCTCGGTTCACGGATGCCGACCGCGACAAGCATCCCGGTTGCGGCCCCGATGAGCGTTTCCACGGCGCGGTCCGTCATGAGGATTCCGGGATCCGCGGGTGCCGCCAGGTACGTCATGACCAGGATCAGCGGCGTGAAAAACACCAGGGCAAGTCCGTAGTGGCGCGCCATGAACAACTCGCTGGGGAACTGCAGCGCGACCACCGCCAGCCCCAGGACCGCCATCGAGGGCTCGGGCAGGAGGATCACCCCGGTCAATCCGATCCCGGCAAGCGTCCCGAACACGCGGTGGATGCCGCGCTGGATGCGCGCTCCCAGCGTCTCGGCGGCCAACGGAACCGCTCCGGCGGCCATGGCCCAGTAGGGGTGCCCGATCCCCAAGAGGATTCCTGCCGCTCCGGCGGCGCCCACGGCCACCAAGTAGCGCAGCGCGTGGACAAGGACCGCGGGCGCCATGGCGGGCGCCACCGGCCGACCGGCCCCGGGCAGCCAGGTCCGGTTCCCGACCCAACCGGCGAACCCGACCAATACCGCGAAGCAGGCAGAACCGATGCAGACCAACGCCGCACACCACCACGGCACCGCAAGTGGAACCGAGGCGCAGGCGCCCAGGGCGAAGATGCAGAAGAAGGGACCGCCGGGCTTGAGCCGGTATTTGTCGGCAACGATGGACCCCGCGGCCGCGATCACGGCCTCGACGATTACCAGCGTCCACGGCCTGATCCCCATGGCCGAGAGCCCGATCCCGATCAGGGTTCCGCCCACGAGCAGCACCGCGGCCTGGGCCTGGTGGATGGCCCGCAGCTGGTGCGGCTCGTTCCTGCCATACATGCCGATGAAGGCCCCGAAGACGGCGTAGATAATCAGTCCCGGCCGGCCGGCGGCCAATAGCGCCAGCGTGGGGACGGCGACGCCCAGCGCCACGCGCCAGGCGGCCGGCCCGTCGCCTTGGGCCGGGCCGAGGTCCAGCAGACGGCGGGGGTCGAGGGCGCGTCGTGGCGCATCCCCGCCACTTGGGCCGGTGGCCCGAGCCTCCGCCTTGCTTGCCATGTCGCCTCCCCTGCGAGGGGGCGCCGTGCCCCGGGAAACCACAGTGCGCCGTCCACGCCATAGGCGTCAAAGAGGTGAAGGTGATGAATCAATAGGCGGTGGTTATCATCCCTGATCAGCTGGAAGATTTTCCAGGAATGTGAGATCCGTCGATTCGGCGACGGACGCCATCGCGCGCACAAGGATCGGGGCCGGATCCCGGGCCAGGGTGACAAGCCCGATCGGAACGGATCGCTCCGGCCCCACCAATGGCACCGCGTGCAGATTGGCCGGCACCCCGAAGACGTGCAGCCAGGCCGAGGGCACGATGGTGGCCCAGGATCCGGTCTTCACATGCGCGAAGAGCGATGCCACGGAGTCGGTTTCGAGCCTTGGCTCGGGTTTCACGCCCACTTCGGCAAAAACCTCGTCGATGCGCCGCCGACCCTGCATGGTCGGGGCAAGCAGGCAAAGCGGCAGTGCCGCCGCCTGCGCCCAGGTCGGCGACGACGCCGTTCCTGCGCCCGCGGCCGTCAGCAGGACGTATTGCTCCCGGTACAACGGAAGGACCCGGAATTCCGCAGGTACCGGGTCCTGGATGTAGGTGATGCCGGCGTCGATTTCATAGGATCGCAACCGCGACAGGACATCGTCGGATGTCAGGTCCGAGACCACCTGGACACGCGCCAAGGGGTGCAGCGCACAAAACGGTGCGTTCAGCAGCGACACCGCGATCGAGGCGGTGGGGACGGAGCCGAAGCGAAGCTGGCCGCTGACCCCGGCGCGCATCGCCTCGATTTCGTCGTTCATTGCGTCGCGGTCCGCGAGGATCTTCCGGGCCCAGATGACAAGCTCCTGGCCCTCGGCGGTCAGGCCCTCGAACTTGTTTCCCCGACGGATCAGGGGAACGTTCAGCTCCTTCTCCAGCTTCCGGATCCCCTCCGAGAGCGCGGGCTGGGACACCGAACAGGATTGGGCGGCACGCACGAAATGCCGCTCGCGGGCCAGTGCGACCATGTACTCGAGTTGCCTGATGAACATACGACCGGTCTACAGCATCCGGGAATCCGTTGCCACTTTCTCGTCGACCATTCCCCTCGATGACGTGCCGACGCGCGCTGCCCGCACCCTGAAGCAGCGGCGCGAAGATGAGGACGGCGGGCACCCGGACCGGAGATGTCATCTGCGAATAACCGCTACCGCGGTCCCGCCAGAACGGGGCATGATCGAATCGTGGAGATTTCATTGGCTTCGATCCCGTCCGGGTCCATTCGCATGCGAGACGCCCGCTCCGAGGCGGTGCGCGAGGTGCAGCTGCACCCGTTCCAACTCGGGCAGACCCAAGTCACCGGCGCACAGTGGGGCCGGGCCCCGGGCTCGATTCCCATCCCCCAGGCATCCTCGGATACGCCGGCGCATCCCGTGACGTGGTTCGATGCGGTGAGTTGGTGCAATGCCGCATCCGCTGCCGAGGGCCTGGAACCCGCCTACGAGCTCGGCACGCGCGAAGTCGCCTGGAACGTGGCGGCCGAGGGGTATCGTCTCCCCACGGAGGCCGAATGGGAGTTTGCCGCCCGCGCCGGCACGACGACACCCACGTACGGACCGCTGCGGGATATCGCGTGGACTTCCGGCGACGGACTCGACGGGCCACAGCAGGTCGGCCGCAAGGCGGCCAACGGCTTCGACCTCTTCGACACGATCGGCAACGTCTGGGAATGGTGCTGGGATTATGCGGACACCGCACGCTACGGCGGCTACCGGAGCCTGCGCGGCGGCGGGTGGGACGACAAACCGTGGAGCTGCCGAGCCTCGGTGCGCCGCGACAGCGCACCCGACGCCGTGCTTGAGGACGTCGGGTTCCGGGTGGCCCGCGGGGCGGTCGGCGAGCGCGGCGCGACCGCCGCCCAGGGCTGGTCCGCCGAAGCCGATCGCCAACGCGCCGATGTCCGCGGCCCTCTTCCCGTCGGGTGGACCCCGCTGCGGAGCATGTTGCTCGACTGACCGCCTCTGGCAAGGCTCCTATTTGGACGGGCGTATACTTTTTCGCATGTCCATTTTGATCTCGACCCCACCGCCCCGCGGGCGTTCGGAGGTAGCCGGCGTCTTTTCCGCCGGCTCGAGATAAGACTGTCCACTTTCGGTGATACCTCGCGCCCAATCGGCGCACCCACGTCCGCTGCCGGGTTCTCGGCGACTGGTCGCCCGACCGCGCGCGGATCATTTACCCCACCCGAAGCATGCCCCTCCCACTCGCCGCGGCGAGAAGGCGGCACGACAGTCAGGCCCCGATTTCCCATGCTTTCCCTTTCAGAAAAACAAATCCGCTCCTCCTTCATCAACGCCTCAATGCGCGAGCGCAAGGCCATCACGCTGCCGGAAAACTTCGACGCCCTGGACTGGGACAACCGTGAATTCCTGGGTTGGCGGGATGCGAAGCTGCCGTTGGTTGGCTACGTCGTCACGGTCCTTGACGATGCTCCTGTGGGCATCATGTTCCGCAAGACCGAGGGAAGGATCCGCAACCGCCCCCAGTGCTCGTGGTGCGAAGACGTGGACCTGCCCAACGACGTCGTGTTCTTCAACGCCAAGAAGGGTGGCCAGGCCGGCCGCGACGGCGACACCATCGGCATCTTGGTGTGCGCCGAGTTCGAGTGCCCTGCCAATGTCCGCATGATGAAATCATTGCCCTACATCGGTTTTGACCGCGAAGCCGAAATCCTGAGGCGTATCGGCGTGCTGCGCGAACACGTGCTGAACTTTGCCCGGCGCGTGCGCGACGGCGAATAGCGAAACGCGCATGGTCTCCCGCGGCCACTATCCGCGGGAGACCAGCCAGTCACGCACCTCTGGCTCCAGCTCCCTGTCCGCAAGAATCAGCCGCGTCACGGATTCATCCCCGACGGCGGCCACTGTCTGCGGCGACGGCGATCCTTCCCAACGGAGCTGGAGCCCGGCCTTCTGCGCCACCTTGACCGATGCGGGGTTGGTGGACAGCACCCGGGCAATGACCGGCACCTCTGCCAGCTTTTCCCCTGCACTGGCCACGGCCGTGCGGGCCAGCTCGGTGGCAAACCCGTGGCCCCAGCAGGCCGGATCCAGCCGGTAGCCGAGGTTCCAGATCCTGCTTCCCGCCTCCGTCTCGAAGAGGTGCACTCCCCCGGTCCCCAGCACCCGGCCCCGCTCCAGGCCCGGATTGGCGCCATCCTCCCCCACGCGCACGACCCAGTGCGAGAGACCGTGCTCCCGCCAGCCGGTGCCAAACATCTCCAGTGCGGCCTCGACCCGTGCCGGATCGGTGATCCGCTCGCCCGGGATGTGCGCCCAGGTGCGAGGGTCGCTGGCGATCGCGAAGACTGCATCCCGGTCCGCGCGCACGGGCGGATCAAGCTGCAGCCTTGGTGTCCCGGGGTTTATGTCCGTCATTTTCCCAACCTATCGCGCGCGGGCGACACAAACAGGGTGCGAAGGACCCCGCGCCCGGCGCCAGGGGGGCTGCTGCCCCGGGCGTCCCCTGCATATGAGTCAATACCGGTTCGATATGTATTGGTTTTCGGGGCCTGCGCCGGCCTGCCCGTTGGTAGGGTGTCACCATGATCAACTCCGCTCGCCTGCACTCGGACCTTTCCCGCCTCGGCCGCGAAACCGCCATGCTGCTCGCCACGATCGAGACCCTGTCCAGCGACGAAATGGCCGCCTCCTCCCTGTGCGAGGGCTGGAGCCGGGCCGACGTCATCGCCCACCTCGCCTCGAACGGCCGCTCGCTGGTCAAGCTCATCGACTGGGCCACCACCGGTCAAGAGCAGCAGCTCTACGCCTCGCCCGAGGCCCGCACCGAGGAAATCGCGGCGCTCGCGGGCCTGCCCCGCGAGGAGCTGGTCGAGAAGGTTCGTACGGCCGCGGAATTCTTCGCCGAGCAGTCCGAACGGCTGACCGGCGAACTCGCGGTCGAGGAAGTGAACCTGCACGGCAAGGTCATCCCCGCCACCTCGATCGTGGCGCTGCGCATCGCCGAGGTCGTCGTCCACCACCACGACCTGGACACCGCCTGGACCATCGAGGAGGCCGACCCGGACTCGCAGCTCAACGCCGTCGAGGCTGCGGTGCGCACCATGCGGGCCAAGGATGCCCCGGGCATGACCCTGGTGACCGAGGAAGGCGACGAGTGGGTGATCGGCGACGGCGCCCTGCACGTGAAGTCCGACCGCGAGGGCCTGATCGAGTGGCTGGCGCGCGGCCAGGCGCGGTACGTCGAGGCCGACGGCCCGCTGCCGGTGCTGCCGGCCTGGTAGGAAACACTTCTCTCCGGCACCACCCCTTTCCCAACGGGCGCCGGCCGAGACCGGGGGCGGGGCCTGCCCCTCCCCCGGACGGGGGGGGGGGGGGGGGGGGGGGGGGGGGGGGGGGGGGGGGGGGGGGGGGGGGGGGGGGGGGGGGGGGGGGGGGGGGGGGGGGGGGGGGGGGGGGGGGGGGGG
>NZ_JBIXLN010000049.1:0-29630 GCF_045798555.1 Paeniglutamicibacter sp. MACA_103
ACCCGGAAGCTAAGACCCACCGCGCCGATGGTACTGCACTCGGGAGGGTGTGGGAGAGTAGGTCACCGCCGGACAACACGTCCCGGAACCCCTGAACAGTCCTGTTCAGGGGTTCCGATGTTTAACGGCCACATTCAAAAACGCCGCAGGGCCGGTCCGAAAATTGGCGCACGGCTCTTCGTCGGCCTCGGAGTTATCCACACAATGTGGATACGTCTCAGCAATCCACAGCTTGTGGATAACCTTGTGCATCTCCTGGATGCTTGCTTGCGCGGCCGGGCAGGGTCCCCGATGCGGTCGTTGGCGCTTCGGGAAAACACCGACGCTGCGCCGATTGCGTTTCACCGCTGGAGTAACCGACGAAAATGATCTCAAATTCTTACTTCACACGCGTACAGTGAATCGTTGAGACGTGGAACACGATGCGTATGCCCTTGCGCTTCCCGCGGCGTCGACGCGAGCCGGCCCGCGATGACAGAAGCGGACACGGCGTGCGCGCGGATGAATGGATAGGACAAACATGAGCACCGATTCGTCAGTTGCAACCAACGCCGCGAAGCCGACGGCAAGCGCCAACTACCGTGACAACAGCGTCCGGCCGCAGGACGACCTGTATCGGCACGCCAACGGTGCCTGGCTCACCACTGCAGAGATACCGGCGGATCAAGGCAGCTACGGCTCCTTCATGGCGCTGCGCGACGATTCCGAGGCAGCCGTGCGGGTCATCATCGAGGCCGCCCAGGAGAGCCTGCGCGGAGCCGACGGAACCGTGGACACACGCAAGGAACGTATCGCAAACCTCTATGAGAGCTTTATGGATGAAGAGCGAATCGAAGCCAGCGGCGTTGAACCCATCCGCTCCGATCTGGCAGCCATCTACGCCACCACGACCATTGGTGAACTGATCAGCCTCAGCGGATCGTTCTACCGCCGTGGCGTTTCCGGATTCATCCAGGCCGGTGCCAGCTCCGATGCCGGATCACCTGAACGAAACCTGTTGACCCTGATCCAGGGCGGACTGGGGCTTCCTGACGAGTCCTACTACCGTGAAGAGCAGTTCGCCGAGCTGCTGGGCGAGTACCAGGAGCACCTCGGCCGTTTGCTCGCACTCGGGGAACTGACCGACACCGAGGCTGCGGCGCGGGATGTGGTCGCGTTGGAAAGCGCGTTGGCATCCCACCACTGGGACCGGGTCAAATGTCGCGATGCGCAGGCCCGCTACAACCTCATGACCGCATCGACGTTGCTCGAGCACGTTCCTTCCCTCACCGGGTGGCTTGCCGGGGCCGGCATCGAGGAGAAGTACTTCGCCGAGGTCGACGTCTGGCAGCCAAGCTACCTCAAGGGACTCGAGCAGGTGCTGTACAGTGAGCCGCTGGCTTCATGGCAGCACTGGCTGGCAGTGCAGCTCATCCGCTCGAACGCACCCTACCTGTCCAGCGCATTTGTCAACGAGAATTTCTCCTTCTACTCCGCAAAGCTTTCCGGGGTCCAGGAGCTGCGCGAGCGCTGGAAGCGTGGAGTGGCGTTCACCGAGGGCGCGGTAGGCGAAGACATCGGCCAGCTCTACGTTGCCGAGCATTTCCCGCAGCGCAGCAAGGACGAGATGGACGCATTGGTCGCCAACCTCATCGGCGCCTACCGCCAGTCCATCGGTGAGCTGGAGTGGATGAGCCCGGACACCAAGGACAGGGCCTTGGAAAAGCTGTCCATGTTCCGCCCCAAGATCGGCTACCCGAACGAATGGATCGACTACTCCGCCATTTCCACCGTGGCAGACAATGTCATTTCCAATATCGCCGCGGCAAATGAATTCGAATTCCTGCGGGAATTGAAGAAGATCGACGACGGTGTGGACCGGGAGCTTTGGTTCATGTTCCCGCAAACGGTCAACGCCTACTACCACCCATTGCTGAACGAAATTGCGTTCCCTGCGGCAATCCTGCGCTCGCCCTTCTTCGACGCCGACCGTGACGCCGCATCCAACTACGGTGCCATCGGTGCAGTGATCGGACACGAGATCGGGCACGGCTTCGATGACCAAGGCTCCCAGTTTGATGGCACCGGCGAGCTGAGGAACTGGTGGACCGACGATGACCGTTCCGCCTTTGAAAAGCTCACCGGCAAGCTCGTTGACCAATACGATGCCCTGGTGCCCCCGGAGGCGCCGGAGCACCACGTCAACGGAAAGCTCACCCTCGGCGAGAACATCGGCGACCTGGGCGGCCTGGGCATCGCCTACACCGCCTATAAGCTGGATCTGGCGGCCCGGGGTGTGGAATCCGATGAGATGATCGACGGGCTGAACGGCGACCAGCGGTTCTTCTATTCATGGGCCGAGTGCTGGCGCACGCTGACCCGTCCGGAGACCATGGTCACCCGCATCACCACCGATCCGCACTCACCCGGAGAGTTCCGCTGCAACCAGGTGCCCAAGAACATGGATGCGTTCCATGAGGCCTTTGGCACCAAGCCCGGTGACGGTATGTGGCTGGCGCCTGAGGACCGCGTCAAGATCTGGTAACCGCCGATGCTTCTGCCTCCCCTGCCCTTCGGGCGCGGGGGAGGCAAAGCATTTTTACATGGGGCTACGACCTCGTGAAATAGTCGCCGATGTCGTCGAGCAAGGCCTTGAACGCGACCGGAACGGAACCGTGGATGCCCTTGGGTGTTTCAAGGTACGTGGATCCCGGCACGACCTCATGCAGTTTGCGCGCCGTCGATCGAAAATACTCTGCGCTTTTGGCACCGGCCATGAAATGAGTGTTGGGCGGAAGAGCCGCAAAGCTGCTTGCGGGTTGCGACTCTTCAAGGGCGGCCCGAAGCTCGCCCACCCCGCTGGGCAGCATCGTGCGGGCAAGTTTTCCGGCCTTGGTGCGTGAGGTCGCGGCGAGCAACGCCGCAAGGATGGGCTCGGGAACCTTGCTCAGCGTCGGGGAGAACTTCATGCCACGTTGCATGCGCGCGAGTGCGCGACTGTTCCTTCCTGCCTCCACGTCCTTGGAAAACGACTCCAGCCACCCGGTATCGATCGAACCATCGAGGTTGATGGCCGGATCATAGACGGCCAGGCGCCGCGGCACCAGATCGGGGCAGTGGTGGACGACGGGATCCAGGAAGTTCCGTACTGCGTTGAGAACCACCGAGCCGCCCAGGGAATGCCCAAAGAGGTTTTGCGCCCCGGTGTGCCCCAGCATGAGGGCCACATCGGCGATCTCGGTGTCCATTGAATAGTCGGCGGGCTGCTCGGTGGAATTGCCGCGCCCACGGCGGTCGTAGACGTCCACCGTCCAGTCCTCACCCAAGCGGGCACTGAGGGCCGCGGCGAACGGCCGGTAGATCAGTGCGGTCAGGAACGCTCCCCCCACCACCAGGATCCGGCGGTGCCCCGGAGCGTGCGGGTTGCCATATGAATACAGCGCCAGGGATCCGCCGTCAGGTGTTTGCAGAATACTTTCTTCCATGATCACTCCATCCTATTCCGGGCACGAAAAAGACCTTAGGGTGTTGCTCCACACCTCTCAGCCCGCGCGCAGAATATTCGGACTAGAATTGGATATTGTGACTGCCGAAAAAACTGCCCCAGTAGCCAACGCCACCGAGACCAACGACCAGCGCCAGGTGCGTATGGACAAGCGCGCCGCTTTGTTGGCCCGTGGAGAAGAAGCCTATCCAGTGGGCGTCGCACGGACTCACTCGCTGCATGCGATCCGCGAACAATTCCCGGACCTCGCCCCTGACACCGCCACGGGCGTCCAGGTTGGCATCGTGGGACGTATCGTCTTCATGCGCAACACCGGCAAGCTGTGCTTCGCCACCTTGCAGGAAGGCGGCCCCGAAGGTGCCGGCACCAGGCTCCAGGCCATGCTGTCTCTCGCCAACGTGGGAGAGGATCGACTGGCCGACTGGAAGGCCCTTGTCGACCTGGGGGACCACGTCCTGATCACCGGTGAAGTCATCGCCTCGCGCCGTGGCGAACTTTCGGTCATGGCCAGCGATTGGCAGATGGCATCCAAGGCGCTGCGCCCGCTGCCGGTGTTGCACGCTGACCTGAACGAGGAAACCCGAGTCCGCCAGCGCTACGCCGATTTGATCGTGCGTGACGAGGCTCGGGAGATGGTCTACAAGCGCGCGGCGATCACGCGTGCGGTGCGAGACACCCTGCATGCGCGTGACTACGTCGAGGTTGAGACGCCGATGCTTCAGCTGATTCACGGTGGCGCCTCGGCCCGTCCATTCGAGACGCATTTGAATGCGTTTAACCAGCCAATGACGCTGCGTATTGCCACCGAACTTTTCCTCAAGCGTGCGGTCGTCGGCGGCATTGACCGAGTCTTTGAATTGGGGCGGATCTTCCGCAACGAAGGCGTGGATTCCACACACTCCCCGGAGTTCACCACCCTGGAATCATATGAGGCATATGCCGATCAATTCGTGATGGCCGACCGCATCAAGGAGATCATCCTCAATGCCGCCGACGCCGTCGGCGCCGGCCGCCAAATCGAAACGTCAAAGGGCACCATAAACCTTGATGGCGAATGGGCTTGGCTGGGTGTATATCCCGGGCTTTCCCAAGGTGTCGGCCAGGAAATCACGCCCAAAACGGATGCGGAAACCCTGCGCGCAGTTGCTGAAAAGCACGGCGTAAAGGTCGATCCAAAATGGGAAGCCGAAAAACTGGTCATTGAATTGTTCGGTGAAATCGTTGAACCGACTCTCATCAACCCCACCTTTGTTTACGACTACCCACCGGCTGCGCAGCCGTTGGCCCGTCCGCACCGCAGCGAGCCGGGAATCATTGAAGCCTGGGACCTGATCATTGGCGGGATGGAGCGCGGAACCGCGTTCTCCGAGCTGATCGACCCCGTGATCCAGCGCGAACGCCTGACTGCGCAGTCTCTCATGGCCGCCGGCGGCGATGACGAGGCCATGCAGCTGGACGAGGACTTCCTGCGCGCGCTTGAATACGGCGCCCCGCCTATGGGTGGCATTGGTCTGGGCATTGACCGACTGGTCATGCTCTTCGCCGACACCGGAATCCGAGAAACCATCCTCTTCCCACTGCTCAAGCCGGAGGCTTAATATGCCGTATATCGAGGCCCTTGTTCCGACAATTGTTGTTGCGCTGGTCTTTTGGTTTGTCATGCGTGCGGTATCCAATGTGGATCGCACCGAACGTGCTGCGGAAGCCGAAGTGGACCAGCAAATTAAATTAGCCGCGCAGCGCGAGGACAACAAAAGCCCGAAAGCTGATAATTAGCCTAATATCTGAATTCCCACTTGCTGGATGATCCATAGTTGTGATTATGATATGGGTACACGCAAGGGCACAAACCGTTAATGTGTTCATGCGAATTCCCACCACGGCAAGGAGAAGCAAATGGCACGTAAGGTCCAAATTGCATTGATTGATGATATCGATGGTTCCGAGGCAAGCGAATCCATCGTATTCGGCATCGGCGGACAGCACTACGAAATCGACCTCAACGAGGAAAATGCAGAGGCGTTCCGCGAGGCTTTCAAGCCTTACATCAAGGTCGCGCGCACCTCGAAGCAGTTCACCCCGAAGGAAGCTCCGGCCATTCGCGCTTGGGCCAAGGAGAACAACGTCAAGGTCAACGCCCGTGGACGCTTGCAGGCCGATGTCATCGCCGCCTACCACGCTGCTCAGGCAAAAAAGTCTCGCTCCAAATCCAAGTAGAACTTTCGACGCCTGATACTTCTGGTGAGCCCGCGGGCTCCCGGCCGCTGTGGGGATAAGGAATTAACGCTGGGGGATCGGATCCATTGAATGGATCCGGTCCCCCTCGTCGATTAATCCGAAGAAGAACGCCGAGGGTGAACAATGTTATCCCTTGGGCGAACATCCAACACGAGCACTAATTTGATGCGTAGCATCGAAATACGTGTTAGCTAGGAGTGTGCCGCATGTTTGAGAGATTTACCGACCGTGCCCGTCGCGTTGTCGTGCTTGCCCAAGAAGAGGCGCGCATGCTCAACCACAACTACATCGGAACCGAGCACGTATTGCTCGGCCTCATTCATGAAGGCGAGGGAGTAGCGGCCAAGGCCCTTGAGTCGCTGAACATCTCCCTTGGCGCCGTGCGTGAGCAGGTCCAAGAGATTATCGGACAGGGGCAGCAGGCACCTTCCGGGCATATCCCCTTCACGCCGCGCGCCAAGAAGGTTCTGGAACTCTCTCTGCGCGAGGCGCTGCAGCTGGGCCACAACTACATTGGCACCGAGCACATCCTGCTTGGCCTGATCCGCGAGGGCGAGGGCGTTGCAGCCCAGGTCCTCGTGAAGCTCGGCGCGGACCTGTCCCGCGTGCGCCAGCAGGTCATCCAACTGCTCTCCGGTTACCAGGGCGGCAAGGAAACCGCAGGTGCCGGCGTCAGCTCCGGTGGACAGAGCGAAGGCACCCCGGCCGGTTCGGCGGTGCTCGACCAGTTCGGCCGCAACCTTACGTCCGCAGCCCGCGAAGGCAAGCTCGACCCGGTCATTGGCCGCGAATTCGAGATGGAACGCGTCATGCAGGTCCTCTCGCGCCGCACCAAGAACAACCCCGTGCTCATCGGCGAACCGGGTGTCGGCAAGACCGCCGTCGTCGAGGGCCTTGCCCAGGCGATCGTGCGTGGGGATGTCCCGGAAACCATCAAGGACAAGCAGCTCTACACTCTTGACCTTGGTTCGCTGGTTGCCGGTTCGCGCTACCGCGGTGACTTCGAGGAACGCCTGAAGAAGGTCCTCAAGGAAATCCGCACCCGCGGCGACATCATCCTCTTCATCGACGAAATCCACACCCTTGTCGGTGCAGGAGCGGCAGAGGGCGCCATCGACGCGGCCTCCATCCTCAAGCCGATGCTTGCCCGTGGTGAACTTCAGACCATCGGCGCCACCACGCTTGACGAGTACCGCAAGCACATCGAGAAGGATGCCGCCCTCGAGCGACGTTTCCAGCCGATCCAGGTCAAGGAACCGTCGGTGGAGCACACCACGCAGATCCTGCGTGGGCTGCGTGACCGCTACGAGGCGCACCACCGCGTCTCCATCACGGACGGCGCCCTGGTGGCCGCCGCCGAGCTGGCGCACCGCTACATCTCCGACCGCTTCCTTCCCGACAAGGCCATCGACCTGATCGATGAGGCCGGAGCGCGCCTGCGCATCCGCCGCATGACCGCCCCTCCGGCGCTCAAGCTGATGGACGAGGAAATCTCCACGGTGCGCCTGGAAAAGGAAGCCGCCATCGACGCGCAGGACTTCGAGGGTGCCGCCTCCTTGCGCGACAAGGAAGGCAAGCTCCAGGAAGCCCGCGCGGAGAAGGAAAAGGCCTGGAAGAACGGCGAGCTCGACGAGATCGCCGAGGTCGATGCCGACCTGATCGCCGAGGTCCTGGCCAACTCCACCGGCATCCCGGTGGTCAAGCTGACCGAGGAAGAGTCCACGCGACTGCTGAACATGGAAGATGAGCTGCACAAGCGGGTCATCGGCCAGGACGAGGCAATCAAGGCCATTTCGCAGGCCATCCGCCGCACCCGTGCTGGGCTGAAGGACCCGAACCGCCCCGGCGGCTCGTTCATCTTCGCCGGTCCCACCGGCGTCGGCAAGACCGAGCTGGCCAAGGCGCTCGCGGAATTCCTCTTCGGTGAGGAAGACGCACTGATCACCCTGGACATGTCCGAGTACTCGGAAAAGCACACGGTCTCGCGCCTCTTCGGTGCCCCTCCGGGCTACGTCGGTTACGAGGAAGGCGGCCAGCTCACCGAGAAGGTACGCCGCCGCCCGTTCTCCGTCGTGCTCTTCGACGAGGTCGAAAAGGCCCACGCGGACCTGTTCAACTCGTTGCTGCAGATCCTGGAAGATGGCCGCCTGACAGACTCCCAGGGCCGCGTGGTGGACTTCAAGAACACCGTGATCATCATGACCACGAACCTTGGCACGCGCGACATCTCCAAGGGTGTGATGACCGGTTTCCAGTCGTCCTCCGACACCAAGACCGGCTACAACCGGATGCAGGCCAAGGTCCAGGAAGAGCTGCGCCAGCACTTCCGCCCCGAGTTCCTGAACCGTGTCGATGACGTTGTGGTCTTCCCGCAGCTGACCCAGGACGAGATCGTGGAGATCGTGGACCTGTTCCTCGGCCGCCTGAAGAAGCGCCTGGTCGACCGGAACATGACCATCGAGCTGTCCCAGGCAGCCCGCGTCCTGCTGGCGACCCGCGGCTACGACCCGGCCATGGGCGCCCGCCCGCTGCGCCGCACCATGCAGCGGGACATCGAGGACCAGCTTTCGGAGAAGATCCTCTTCGGCGAGCTGGTCTCCGGACAGCACATCAAGGTCGACGTCGAGGGCGAGGGCGACGACGCGACGTTCACCTTCCACGGCGAAGGCGGAACCCCGCAGATCGAGGGCGAGTCCGCACCGGTCGCCATCGAGGGCTAATCGGCAACAAGTAAACGACGCCCGGTGCCGGCATCCCCACGGATGCCGGCACCGGGCGTTTGTGCGCCCGGCCGCCTCGGGCCCGGCTACACAATTCACGGTGGGCGCCCGCGCCGGGCATAGGATACAAAGATGGAATCCTTTACCGTCAGGCGTGCGAAGACCAGCGATGTGAAAAGCATCCGCGACCTTGTCAGGCCGCTGGCCGAGGAGCGCGTGCTGCTGGAAAAGGAAGCCGTCGCCTACTACGAGAACCTGCAGGAATTCATCGTGGCCGAGGATGCCGAAGGCAATGTCATCGGCTGCGGCGGACTGCACGTCATGTGGGAAGACATCGCCGAGGTCCGCACGCTGGCCACGGACTCGGCCTGGCGCGGCCACGGCGTGGGGCACCGGCTGCTGGCGAAGCTGCTCGACGAGGCACGCGAGCTGGGCGTCTCACGGGTCTTCTGCCTGACCTTCGAGGTCGACTTCTTCCTGCGCAACGGGTTCACGGTGATGGCCGAGCAAAGCGCCGTCGACCCGGAGGTCTACTCCGAGCTGCTGCGTTCCACCGACGAGGGCGTGGCCGAATTCCTGGACCTCGCGCGGGTCAAGCCCAATACGCTGGGCAACACCCGGATGATCACCCACGTCTAGCCCGCGCGGCACGGCGGGCTCCCGGTTCCTAGTGCGGCAGGCTGATGCCGTCGGGGGAGTGCTGTGCCAGGCCGTCGGCCAATAGCGAGGCCAGGACGCGTTCGCTTTGTTCCGCGGGCGCGTCAAGCGCATGTAGGGTCACCCAAGCCTCGTGCGCCGCATCTCCCTGTCGGGCGGAAACGGCGATCCTCGGTTCGCCTGCCGCGACGGCCAGATCGGGCGCCCCCAGCAGGTCGCCGCGGGGAACCGGGGCGGCGGAATGGCGCAGCACCGCCATCATGGCCCCGCGCAACTGCCTGTCGGTCCCGTGCCACGGCTGGCCCTTGGGCTTGTAGTGAGGTTCGGGGCGCCCGGCGGCGATCCAGGCGCACTGGTTGACGACGGGGCAGTCCTCGCAGCGCGGGGAGCGTGCGGTGCACACCAGCGCACCGAGTTCCATCACCGCGATGTTCCAGTCGTTGGCCAGCGCCGTGCCGGCGTTGTCGCCCTCCCCGGCGGCGGGCAGCAGCCGCGCGGCCAGCGCCAGTTCCGCGGCGTTCTGGTTTTGTTCGGGCAGCGCCCTGCCTCTGATGAGCCGGGCATGGACGCGGCGGATGTTGGTGTCCACCACCACCGTGGGGACCTTGAAGGCGAAGCAGGCGATGGCCGCGGCCGTGTAGGTTCCGACTCCCGGCAGCGCGAGCAATTCGGCCTCGGTCCCCGGGACCTTCCCGCCATGCACGTCGGTGATGACCACGGCGGCCGCGTGCAGGCGCAGGGCCCGGCGCGGATACCCCAGGCGCCCCCAGGCCCGCACCGCTTCGGCGACCGGCTCGGCCGCCAGCGCCGCGGGGGTGGGCCACCGCTCCATCCACGCCTCCCAGACCGGACGCACCCGCACCACCGGGGTCTGCTGCAGCATGAACTCGGAGACCA
Organism: Paeniglutamicibacter sp. MACA_103; assembly: GCF_045798555.1. NCBI lineage: Bacteria > Bacillati > Actinomycetota > Actinomycetes > Micrococcales > Micrococcaceae > Paeniglutamicibacter > Paeniglutamicibacter sp. MACA_103. The sequence goes on from NZ_JBIXLN010000049.1 coordinate 9,997, forward strand.
TCACCGCCCAGGGGTCGGCCGCGGCACCGCGCCACGGCAGCTCGCGTGCGTTCGCGGCGTACCACGCGGTGACGTCGTGGTGGATCTTCTCCAGGTCGGGGTGGGGCACGGTGGGGGCGGTCCTTTGTGTTTCGGGGCAAATGCTGGCGATATCACTCTAGCTGGCGGCGTGGGAGTCGACCGCGGAACCCTTGGCTTCGTAGCCTTGAGGTATGGCACAAAAGCAGGTCCGTTCAACCCGTCCCTCCGCACGGGTCTATCGGCGTCGTCGACTCGCGGTGCTCATCATGGTGCTCGTTCTCGTCGGGCTCTTGACGTGGGCGGGATTCGGCATCGCCTCGCTGCTGCGTCCCTCCGTCCCGGAGGCGGCGCCGGCGCCGGTGGCAAGCCAGACGGGCACCGGATCCCCGCAGGCATCCGCGGATCCTTCCGCGCAGGCGTCCGCCGAACCCGCCGAATGCGTCGAGGGCGATGTGGTCGTCACCGCGTCCACTGCCCAGGCCACCCACGGGCCGGCGGACAACCCGGTGCTGGTGATGACCATCAAGAACGCGGGAAGCACCGAATGCATGGTCAACGTGGGCACCAGCCAGCAGGATTTCTCCGTCATGAGCGGCGCCGACCGGATCTTCTCCACCTCGGACTGCGTGGAGGACCCCACCGACACCGAGATCATGGTCAAGCCGGGCGCCAGTGAAACCGCCCGCTTCACCTGGACCCGGGTGCGCAGCGCGCCGGGCTGCAAGTTCGTGGCGGCCAAGCCGCGTCCGGGAACCTACGGCTTCACCGCGAAGCTGGGGGACGTGAGCAGCGAGACCGCACGCTTCGAGCTGCGGTAGCTTCCTGCGTCCGGAGGCGGGCAGGCGGTCTCTAGAGGAAGCGGTCGAGCAGGGAGGTTTCGGCGACGCGGGAGAGGCCCTCGCGCACGGTGCGGGCGCGTTGCTCGCCGATCCCGTCCACCGCCATCAGGTCCTCGATGTTGGCGGCCATCAGGCGCTGCAGGCCGCCGAAGTTGTTGACCAGCCTGTCGGCCACGGCCCGGGGGACGGACTTGATGCCGGCCAGCAGCCGGTGGCCCTTGGGCGTGATCACCGCCTCGAGTGAATCGATGCCGGGGCTGATGCCCAGGATGGCGGCGAACTTGCCGAGGTCGATCAGGTCGGTGGAATCGAGGTTCTGCAATTTCTTCAGCGCCGCCTCGATGTCCAGCTCCTCGCCGCCCAGCGTGGAGTAGTCCTTCAGCAGCAGGTCGGCGCCGGGGCCCAGCCCGGCGGAGAGCTCGTCGAGCTGCAGCGCCAGCAGCCGCCCGTCGGCCCCCAGCTCGAGCACGTACTGGGCGATCTCCTCGGAAATGCGCCTGACCATTTCCTGGCGCTGCAGCACCGCAGCGACGTCGCGGACCGTGACAACCGCCTCGATCTCCGCCGCGGAGAGGGCGCTGGTGACCTGGTCGAGGCGCGAACGGTAGCGTTCCAGGGTTGCCAGGGCCTGGTTTCCGCGGGCCAGCACCGGCTCGGAGCCCTCGAGCAGGTAGCGGATGCCCTGGACGTACAGCGCGATGATGTGCATCGACTGCGAGACCGAGACGACCGGGAAGCCGGTCTGGATGGCGACGCGTTCGGCGGTGCGGTGGCGCGTGCCCGATTCCTGGGTGGGGATGGCGTGGTCGGGGACCAGCTGCACCCCGGCGCGCAGGATGTTGGAACCGTCCCTGTCGCAGACGATGGCCCCGTCCATCTTGGCCAGTTCGCGCAGCCGCGTGGGGGAGAAGGCGATGTTGATGTCGAAGCCGCCGGAGCAGATCGAGTCGACCACCCTGTCGTGTCCCAGCACGATCAGCGCACCGGTGCGGCCGCGCAGGATGCGTTCCAGACCGTCGCGCAGCTCCGTTCCGGGTGCAACACGGGCCAGGGTGGTGCGCAGCGCATCTTCGGGGCTCTTCGACATGGGCGAGTTCCTTCCAAGGGGTGACTACTACCCATGGTATTGCCCAGGCGGGTGCCGCCGGCCCGGAAATGCGCTCCGTAGCGGGAGTTCGGCATCCTTTGTTACCGAAAGAACAGGGATTACCCGGTTTTGACGCGTTGCTCGAAGGCGATGTCCAGTGCCTCGTGCACCGAGGAAACCGTGAAGACGCGGATCGAGTCGGGGATGTTCTTCGGCGGCTGCGGGGATGCGGGCACCATGGCGTAGCGGAAGCCGAGGCGTTCGGCCTCGATGATCCGGCGCCCGATCTCCGGCACGGGGCGCACCTCGCCGGCCAGCCCGACCTCGCCGAAGGCCACGAACTGCGGCGGCAGCGGGTGGTTGTGCATGGAGGAGGCAAGTGCCAGGGCGGTGGCCAGGTCGGTGGCCGGTTCGCTGAGCTTCACCCCGCCCACGGTGGCCACGTAGGAATCCAGTCCGCCCAGTTCCATCCGCGCCCGGGACTGGAGCACCGCCAGGATCATCTGGGTGCGCGCGGCATCCAGGCCGCTGGTGGCCCGGCGCGGGATGGCGCTGGCGGCGCGCGAGAGCAGGGTCTGCACCTCGGCGACCAGCGGGCGCCTGCCCTCGAGGGTCACGGTGATGCAGGTGCCGGGCACCGGGTCCTTGGTGCGGGTGACGAAGAGCCCCGAGGGGTCGGCCAGGCCCTCGATGCCGCCCTCGGTCAAATCGAAGCAGCCGACCTCGTCGGTGGGGCCGTAGCGGTTTTTCAGCGCGCGCAGCAGGCGCAGGCGGGAGTGGCGCTCGCCGTCGAACTGGCACACCACGTCCACCAGGTGCTCGAGCAGCCGGGGCCCGGCGATCGAGCCGTCCTTGGTGACGTGTCCGACCAGGATGGTGGTCATGTTCCGGCGCTTGGCGGCGTTGATCAGGGAGGCGGCGACCTCGCGGACCTGCGAGATGCCGCCGGCGGTCCCGTCGACCTCGCTCGAGGCCAGAGTCTGCACGGAGTCGATGATCAGCAGTTCCGGCTCGATCTTTTCCACCTGGCCCAGGGCTATGCCCAGGTCGGTCTCGGCGGTGAGGTAGAGCGTCTGCGCCATCGCGTCGATGCGTTCGGCGCGGACCTTGACCTGGGCGGCGGATTCCTCGCCGGTGATGTACAGGACCTTGCGGTCGGTGCGCGCGGCGCGGGCCGCGACGTCCAGCAGCAGCGTGGACTTGCCGACCCCGGGCTCCCCGGCCAGCAGGATGACGGCGCCGGGCACCAGCCCGCCGCCGAGCACCCGGTCGAGTTCCTCCACGCCGGAGGGGCGATAGGACGCGGCGGTCGCGTCGACCTCCCCGATGGGCTGGGCGGGGACGGCAATGCTGGAGGCGGCGGTGGTCTTCGCCGTGACGGCGCCCATTTCCTCCACGGTGCCCCAGGCCTGGCATTCGCCGCAGCGCCCCACCCACTTGACGGCGCTCCACCCGCATTCCGCGCAGCGGTAAGCGGGGGTGGATTTGGTGCGGGTGCTCTTTGCCATGTCTTCGATGCTAGCGCCCGGCACCCCCGCTTTGGGTCCGCGGCGGCGGGTTACGCTACAGGCGCGGCAGCAGGGCCACGGCTTCCTCGTGGCTGGTGCCGGTGGCCTCGAGCAGGTCAACGACCAACGGGCGCAGCAGCAGCACCATTCCTTCGCCCTGCAGGCCGCTGACCTGCAGGGTCGTGGGATCCAGCCGGGCCGCGCATTCGGCAAGCTCGCGCCGGGCGCGCCCCACCGCTTTCCGGTATCCGGATTCCTTGGTCTCGAGCACCGCGTAGCCCAAGGCGTTGACCGCCTCGGCGAGTTCCGTCAACAGGCTCGCCACGGACTCGACCCCGTGGTCGGTCAGGGCACCGTGGGTGATCACGGTGGTCAGCCGCCGGGCCAGGACCCGGGAGTTGCGCACCGCCAGGTCGGTCTTTTCCGCCGCGACCTTCAGCCGTTCAAGGTCCGGGCGGTGCCGGCGGTGTGCGGGGGCCAGGGTGGCCACCTCGCGGGCCATGTTCAGCGCCGCGGGCAGGGAGTCCATGAGCTTCTGGGTTCCGCGGGCGCGAACCAGCGCGTGGAACGCCAGGGTGGTGTCCGAGTTGCTCACGGCGCGCCCGCATTCGTGCAGGATGCCGGCGAGCTCGCCCAACAGCTTGCCCAGTTCCGCGATGGGGGTGCGGCGCGGGTCGCGGGGAAAGACCATCATGATCAACAGGCCGCACAGGGAACCGACCACCGCGTCGATGGAACGGCTGAACGGGCCCGCCGCACCGATGGGCAGCAGCACCACCAGCACCGATTGCAGGCCCAGCTGGGTGGAGAAGATGGGGCCGGAATCCAGGAACCTGGCGATCACCAGCGACAGCAGCAGGACCAGGGCAGCCTGCCACAGGCCGCTGCCGAGAAAGGTCAGGAGCAAATCGCCGACGGCCACGCCCAGGGTGCAGCCAATGGCGACTTCCAGGGAGCGGCGCACCGTGGTCTGGGTGCCGAAACCCAGCACCAGCAGCCCGCTGGTCGCGGCAAAAATCGGGTCGACATGCCCCAGGAGTTGCTCGGCAATCCAGTAGGCCAGCACCGCGGAGACGGTCATCTGGATGATCTTGGGGAACGAGGTTCCCACGCGGCGCACGCCAACGCGGTTGCGGCGCATGACGAAGGTCCACGCGCTTCCCGCCGATGATCCGATACCCATGGACAACAGTCTGTCATGGCCCGCGAATACCACTTGCAAGTGTGAATCGTGATGCGAAACACGGGGCCCGGGCGGCCTTGTTCACCTTGCGTTCACCTTCGTCGGAAGTGCTGGTTACTTCCGGGGCCTAGTTTCGTATTGAAGCGATGTGCCTGTGTGCGCATCCTTGGGAAAAACCAGGACGACACGGTTCGTCAACGACAGGCATGTGAAAGAGGATAACTCGTGAAGCTTCATCGCATTGGCAGCGCGGCTGCAGTTCTTACCGTCGCCGCACTGGCCCTGACCGCTTGCGGCTCGGACAGCCCGACCGCCACGGCCGAAACCGGCGCCGCCGGCAACTCGTCCGCAGCAGCAGTCTCCGGCACCCTGACCGGCAGCGGCGCTTCCTCGCAGAAGTCCGCCATGGAAGCCTGGAAGGCCGGCTTCGAGCAGGCCAACGCCGGCACCATGGTCCAGTACTCCCCGGATGGCTCCGGCGCCGGTCGCAAGGCCTTCCTGGCTGGCGGCGCGCAGTTCGCAGGCTCGGATGCCTACCTGAAGGACGAGGAAGTCGAGTCCTCGAAGGAGATCTGCGGTCCGGAGGGCGCGTTCAACGTCCCGGCCTACGTTTCCCCGATCGCCGTTGCCTTCAACCTTCCGGGTGTCGAAACCCTGAACCTTGATGCAGCCACCATCGCGAAGATCTTCAAGCTGGAAATCACCAAGTGGAATGATCCGGCCATCGCCGCGACCAACGAAGGCGTGAGCCTCCCGGACACCGCCATCACCGTGGTGCACCGCAACGACGAGTCGGGCACGACCGAGAACTTTGTCGACTACCTCGCGGCCGCCGCGAAGGACGTCTGGACCTACGACGTCTCCGGCGACTGGCCCAAGGACCTGGCCAGCGAGAACGCCAAGGGCACCTCCGGCGTCGTGGCAACCACCACCGCCACCGAGGGTGCAATCACCTACGCCGACTTCTCCGCCGTCGGCAAGCTCGGCACCGTGAACGTGAAGGTCGGCGACGAGTTCACCGAGATCTCCCCCGAGGCGGCAGCCAAGGGCGTCGAGGCAGCCACCCCGGTCGAAGGCCGCGGCGCGCTGGACATGTCCCTGGACCTGAAGCGCGACACCACCGAATCGGGTTCCTACCCGATCATCCTGGTCTCGTACCACGTGTTCTGCTCCACCTACAAGGACCAGGCCACGGTTGACCTCGTCAAGAGCTTCGGCGAATACGTGCTCTCCGAGGAAGGCCAGAAGCAGGCGGCAGGCTCCGCCGGCAACGCCCCGCTGTCCGCCAAGATGAGCGAAGCCGCCATCAAGGCAATTGACTCGATCAAGGTCGCGTCCTAACTTGCAGTAATGCCTTCCGGGGATATCGATGTCTTGCTTCGATATCCCCGGAAGGCGCAGTAGCATCTGACTTGACCCCCTCCACCATCCCAGCGCGACCGGCCGTTCGATCCCCCAGAGCCGTTCGCTCAACTTCCTAAGGCTCACCCATATGACTACCAACGCGCTACGGCGCAGCGGATCCAAGGGACAAGCCGGAGACAAGATCTTCTCCGGTGCCGCGCTCGGCGCGGGCATCCTGATCCTCGCAACACTCCTCGCGGTAGCGGTCTTCCTGCTCATCCAGGCGCTGCCGACCTTCACCGCCGACCCGACCCTGGTCAGCGGCGGCGAAGGTTTCTTCAGCTACATCTACCCGATCGTCATCGGCACGGTCATTGCGGCGGCCATCGCCCTGCTGATCGCAACCCCCGTCGGCATCGCCGTGGCGCTCTTCATCTCGCACTACGCGCCGCGCCGCCTGGCCGCCGGGCTGGGCTACGTCATCGACCTGCTGGCGGCCATCCCGTCGGTCATCTACGGCGCCTGGGGCTACCTGGTGCTGGCCCCGGCGCTGGTCCCCAGCTACCAGTGGCTGGCCGAAAACCTCGGCTTCATCCCGCTCTTCGACGGACCTGCCTCGCAGACCGGCAAGACCATCCTCACCGCGGGCATCGTGCTGGCCGTGATGGTGCTTCCCATCATCACCTCGCTCAGCCGCGAGATCTTCCTGCAGACCCCGAAGCTGCACGAGGAAGCGGCGCTCGCACTGGGCGCCACGCGCTGGGAAATGATCACCATGTCGGTGCTGCCCTTCGCCCGTCCCGGAATCATCTCCGCCGTCATGCTCGGCCTGGGCCGCGCACTGGGCGAGACCATGGCGGTGGCCCTGGTGCTCTCCACCGGCGGGCTGATCCCGTCGCTGATCAAGTCCGGCAACCAGACGATTGCCGCCGAGATCGCCTTGAACTTCCCCGAGGCCTTCGGCCTGCGCCTTTCCGAGCTGATCGCAGCCGGCCTGGTGCTCTTCGTGATCACCTTGGTGGTCAACTTGATCGCTCGGGCAATCATCGCCCGCCACAAGGAATTCTCGGGAGCCAACTGATGAATGCAGTAACCGCCAACAAACTCCCCAATGACTCGCGCCAGCAGCCGGGCAAGCCGCCGGTCGCCCGCAAGCGAAACTCCCTGTCCAAGGGCCACCTGCCGCGCTGGGCAACCCCGGGCATCGCCGTCGGCTCGCTGATCCTGGGCGCCGCGGCGTCCACCCTCGGCGGCTTCTCCGTTGCAAGCTTTGCCATCTACGCCGCGATCATCTTCGTGGTGGCCTCCAGCACCATCACCACCCTGGTGGAGGGACCGCGCCGCGGCCGGAACGCCCTGGCCACCCACCTGGTCTACGCGGCCTTCCTGCTCGCGCTGATCCCGCTGGCCTCCGTGCTGTTCACCGTGCTCCAGAAGGGGCTTCCGGGCATCAACACCCACTTCCTGTTCCACTCCATGAACGGGATCACCGGCGCCGCGGACAATGCCAGCGTCGAGGACGGCACCCCGGTGCTGGGCGGTGCCTACCACGCGGTGATCGGCACGTTGCTGATCACGCTCTGGTCCACCCTGATTTCGGTGCCGGTGGGCATGCTGACGGCCATCTACCTGGTCGAGTACGGCAAGAACGGCCCGCTCGCCCGCGGCATCACCTTCTTCGTCGACGTGATGACGGGCATCCCCTCGATCGTCGCGGGTCTCTTCGCCACCGCGCTCTTCGCCGTGATCATGGGCCCCACGGCCCGCATGGGCATCGTCGCCGCCGTCGCCTTGAGCGTGCTGATGATCCCCACGGTGGTCCGCTCCACCGAGGAAATGCTCAAGATCGTCCCGAACGAGCTGCGCGAGGCCGCCTACGCGCTGGGCGTGCGCAAGTGGCGCACCATCGCCAAGGTCGTCATTCCCACGGCGATCTCCGGCATCGCCTCCGGCGTCACCCTCGCCATCGCCCGCGTGATCGGCGAGACCGCCCCGATCTTGGTCACCGCCGGGTTGGCGAACAACATCAACGTGAACGTCTTCGGCAACTGGATGGCCACGCTTCCGACGTTCATCTACTACCAGATCCTCACCCCGACCTCGCCGACCAACGTGGATCCCTCGATCCAGCGTGCCTGGGCCGCCGCACTGCTGCTGATCATCATGGTCATGGTGCTCAACCTCGGCGCCCGCCTGATTGCCGGCCTGTTCGCACCCAAGAAGGGCCGTTGAGCCGCACAGGCTCCGGACCCGCAGACACACAAACTTCCTAAGGAACAATCACATGTCTAAGCGCATCGACGTCAAGGACCTCAACGTCTACTACACCAACTTCCTGGCCGTGGAAGACGTCAACATCGAAATCGAAGCCAAGTCGGTGACCGCCTTCATCGGTCCCTCCGGCTGCGGCAAGTCCACCTTCCTGCGCACGCTGAACCGCATGCACGAGGTCATCCCCGGCGGCCGCGTCGAGGGCGAAGTCCTCCTGGACGGGGACAACCTCTACGAGTCCGGCGTCGACCCGGTGACGGTGCGTTCCCAGATCGGCATGGTCTTCCAGCGCCCCAACCCGTTCCCGACCATGTCCATCAGGGACAACGTGCTCGCCGGGGTGAAGCTGAACAACAAGAAGATCTCCCGCTCCGACGCCGAAGCGCTGGTGGAGAAGTCCCTGCGCGGCGCCAACCTCTGGAACGAGGTCAAGGACCGCCTGGACAAGCCCGGATCCGGCCTCTCCGGCGGCCAGCAGCAGCGCCTGTGCATCGCCCGCACCATCGCGGTGAAGCCCGAGGTGATCCTGATGGACGAGCCTTGCTCGGCACTGGACCCGATCTCCACCCTCGCCATCGAGGACCTGATCAACGAGCTGAAGAACGACTTCACCGTGGTGATCGTGACCCACAACATGCAGCAGGCGGCGCGCGTGAGCGACAAGACGGCGTTCTTCAACATCGCCGGCACCGGCAAGCCGGGCAAGCTGATCGAGTACGCCGACACCACCACGATCTTCTCCAACCCCGGAGTCAAGGCCACCGAGGACTACGTCTCGGGCCGCTTCGGATAATTCCTGACTGCACTCGCCGCAGTAAGATTCGCCCGGGACCGAAGAGGTCCGGGGCGGTACCGGAAGGGGGATCTTCCGGGGATCCCTGGAGGGGGATCGCAACGGCGGAACCACGCGCACGAGTCTTGCGCGGGGTTCCGCCGTTGCCTTGTTTAAGCCCCCGCCTTCCATCGACCAGATCGGGACTTGCCGTGGACGGGGACCCGGAATGCCCGGGAGGCCCGGGAGGTGCGCTCTGGGTAGGGTGGGAAGCCGGGAGATTCCCGCAAGAGGAGGAGGACACGTGAGCCAGGATTCGGGCGTTGCCGAACATGTGGGCCGGGCGGGGGACCTGCACGGTTTCATCGTCAAGGCCATGGCGGCGGTGGGCGCAAGCGACGGCGATGCGCTGTACATGGCGGACCAGCTGATTGCCTCCGAGCTGGCCAACCATGCTTCGCACGGGATGCGCAGGCTGCCCGAGTACGTGGACCGTGCGCTGCAGGGATTCGCGCAACCCGGGGCCCGGGCCTCGATCGAACTGGATTCAGGCTCCCTGGTGCGGATGAACGGCAACGGCACCTACGGGCACCTCGCGCTGCGCGACGCCACGGCGGTGGCCGTGGAGCGGGCCAAGGCGAACGGCATTGCCGCGGTGACGGTGCGCAACAGCGAATACGCCGGCAGGCTGGCCCCGTTCTGCGAGGAAGCGGCCAACGCGGGGGTGGCGACCCTGGTGTTCGGGAACAACAACGGCGCCGGGCAGGTCGTGGTCCCGCCGGGCGGCACCCAGGCCCGGCTGTCGACCAACCCCCTTGCGGCCGGGGTTCCGCGCAGCAGTGCGCCGCACCTGGTCATCGACTTTGCCACCAGCGCCGTCGCGGCAGGCCGGCTGGCCGAGGAACGCGACCGCGGAACCGAGCTCTCCGGGGCGTGGGTGACCCCCGACGGGCTGCTGCGGCCCTTCGGCGGGTTCAAGGGCTTCGGGCTGGCGCTGATCGTGGAGGCGCTTGGCGGTGCCCTCTCGGGCTCCGAGACCGTCTCGGAGCGGAAGACGGCGGACCACCAGGGCACGTTGATCATCGCGATCGACGTGGCACAGCTGCGCGAGCTCGACGCGTTCACCGCGCAGGTGGAGGAGTTCATCGCCCATGTGAAGTCCGGGGAACCGGAGGACGGCCACGGGCCGATCCGCGTCCCGGGGGAGGGCGTCTCCCTGGGCGACGAATACGCCTACGGGGACCCGGTCGCGGTGAATGCGCGGACGTGGTCGGAGCTGGGGCGGATCGCCAATGAGCTGAAGCTGGGGATGCCAGAGGAGATCAAGGCCGAATAGCCCGAGGCGTGCCTGGCCGGGTGGTGCGGCGCGGGCGCCGGCCGGTCAGCTGACCAGCGGGTGCATGGCCAGGCACAGGATCCCGCCGAGCAGTGCGCACACCACCGGGGTTGCCAGCCAGTGCCGCAACACGCGCTTCACCTGCCGCCACGTGACGGACTCGAAACGCTGGTTGGTTCCCGCGCCGACGATGGAGCTGGTGACGGCCTGCGTGGTGGAAATCGGCAGGTGTATCAGCATGGCGCCCAGGAAGAGCATGGCCGCGGAGACCGATTGGGCCACCATGCCGCGCAACGGGTCCAGGTTGACCAGTCGGTAGGCAAGGGTGTGGGCGATGCGCCAGCCGCCAAAGAGGACGCCGGCGGCCAGGGCCGATGCTCCGAGCAGCTGGGGGCCGAGCATGATGGTCCCGGGCTGCGCCGCGCCCGCCGTCACCAGGGCCAGGGTCAACATGGCGCCGGTGCGCTGTCCGTCCTGCAGCCCGTTGCCCAGCGCCACCGCGCACGCCGCAATGGCCTGCCCGGCACGCGAGACCGCGCTGACATCGGAGGCGGTGGAATGGCGCACCAGCCAGGTGGCGGGGATGACCAGGACGTAGGAAACCACGAAGGCAAAGACCGGGGTGAAGAGCAGCGGCAGCAAGACGCCGCCGGCAAGCATCCGCCAGGCGTCGTGTACCCCGTCGTCGCCCATCAGCGCCGAGGCGCCGGAAGCCCCGGCAAGGGCGGAGACCAACGCATGCGTGGAGGAGATGGGCAGTCCGCGCCACCAGCAGTACAACCCCCAGGCGCCGCCCGCGAGCAGTGCGGACAGAAGCAGGGCCAGGCCCGGGACCCCGGTGGGCACGTTCAGCTCGACGGCCGAAATCAGGTAGACGCCGAAGGAGGTGGAGAGCATGGTGCCAAGGAAGGTGAAGAAAGCCGCCACCAGCACCGCGTAGGTGGGTGTCAGCGCCCGGTTGCGCACGGCGACCGCAATCGAGTTCGAGGCATCGCGGAACCCGTTGAGGAACGCGAAGGCACAGGTGCACAACAGCACCACGAGCATCATGAAGGATTGGCCGGTAACCACGCCCGGCTCAGGATTCCTTCACCAGGACGCGTCCCAAGTGGTCGGCCACGGCTCGCAGGGACTGGGTGCAGGAATGGAACTGGTCGGCGACCGAGCGGTGGCGAATGATGGTGCCCGCCTTGCTCAGCTCCCCGATCTCGCCGAGCCAGGTTTGGTGGGTTCGGTGCGCCCGCTTTGAAATGCGCACCAATTCGAGCCAGACGTCTTCCAGGTCGTCCAGTCGCTGGAGCTGGCCCAGCGCCTCGGTGGTGAGCTCGGTCTGCCGGCCAATGAGTTCGAGCTGCTCGGCGGCCCGGTGTGAAAGGTGTCGGTTGCCAAGGTGGGCAATGAGGACGCCGGCACCGCTGAGTTGTTCGACCGCCTCATGGAGCAGCCGCGAAAAAGTGTAGACGTCTTCCCGGGGCAAGGGGTTCACGTAGCTGGTGCGCAAATGCGTCAGCACTGCGTAGTGAAGGTCGGTGGACCTGACCTCGGACGCGCTTAGCGCCTCCAATTGCAGCGCCCGGTCTTCGCTGGAGCCCAGCATTTCCGAAAGAACCCCAACGCATAGGTTGACTTCGGAGGCCAGGTCCCGAAGGAGCTCAAGGCCGCGCGTGTCCGAAGGGAACAAACTAAACTTCACGAAGAAACCACCGGATGGAAAAGGGAAAAGCGGGACGGTGCCCAGTTTACTCATCCCAGGTTAACAAGCCCGCCCGGGGCGGTGTGAAGTGCGTCCCCGTGCCAGGCATGGGGGTGAAGTTTGGCGGTGCCGAACCGGGAGCGCCTCTCGGCGGAAGGCCGCTCGTAGCGGCTGAAAGTTGGAGCCCGGGGCTGCCGCGGTCCGGCACCGTGAGTCCAGTTTTCTAGGAAACGGGTCCTTCTGTCAACACGATGGCGCAGTATTCGCGCTCGGCGTGAAGGAACTCTCAGTCCAGTTCCCCGCGCCGCCAGGAGACGGCGGCGGATTCCAGGTCCTCGGCGGTCCTCAGCAGGGCGTGGGCACGGCTGGTCATCAAGGTGGCCCGGTCCGGATGGGAAAGCTCGGCCGCGTCCGCCTGTTCGGCCTGCCCCAGGGCAATGACCCGGCAGTAGGCCGCGGTGCGTTCCAGGGCAACGTCGAACTCGCCGTCAAAGGCCCCGGTGAGGATGGAACTGGTCATGGTGCACAGTTCCTCGGCGCCCGGGGGTTCCGCGGCCCCCGCAACGAGTCGTTCGACCTGCGCCTGGCGGGCCCCTGCGGCGAAGAAGGAGGCCATGGCCTCGGGGTTGTTGACGGTCGCTGCCCGGATTGCGTAAAGCCGCCACAGGGCACCGGGAAGCGAACGGGCCGGAGCCTTGGACCAAAGCTCGGCAATGACCTCCAGACCCTCGTCCTCCGCGAGCCTCACGAGACGCTCGCGGACCTCGGGGTCCTCATTGAGCTTTCCGGCCTGCACCAGGGCGTGGGCGGAGAGGTGCGCGGCCTCGGAAACGCGCGCAGGATCGGCGCCGCCCTCAAAGGGGTCGAAATCCATGGGTGCAAACGGTTTGGGTTTGTGGTGCCGGAATGTGGTTGCCGGGGGAGTCAATGCTGGGTGGCCCTTCATGGGCTAGAGGATACTCTGCCCGGCTGGATACTTACTCATCGCCTGGCACCGGAGCGGTCGGGGGGGTGCTTTCGCACAGGCACGCCGGCATTCGGGGCGCGCGCGGCGGGGATGGGCCCTGCAAACATTGGGAGGACGGTAACCTGTTGCATCGAGCGGGCTTGTCCAAGCGGTGCCGGATTATCCGCTAATATGGTGTTGGCTAAGTGCCAAGCGCGCCTTTAGCTCAGTTGGTAGAGCACTGGACTTTTAATCCATTGGTCGCGGGTTCGACCCCCGCAGGGCGCACAGATTGATCCCCGTTCTCCTCGTGAGGGCGGGGATCTTCTGCTTCCCCGACGCGTCGAAGCCCGGCCCGAAATCCGGGTGCGGATGCCTCGGATTTCCCGACCCGCCCACGGCCGGCACCCCGGGGCATAAGAAATCCAATTCTGCCGCTCCATCGTTGGCATGCAGCCCCCTCGCGGACACACATTCCGGCCTATAAGTCTCTTTCGCGAGGTGGAAGCCGGGCCACGGGGCCAGCCCTGGGCAGAGTCGTGTTCGCCGGCGGCCGTTGCGGGCGCCAGCACGAAGACGGTGATCGCGCCCCGCGGGTTTCCGGTTTCGCCGCGACCCGGCAAGGGAGCGCCGGAGGACCGTTCGCCAGCGCCTCGGCCGGCTTTGCCTGCTCATGAAGCGGCCACCCGCATCGAAAGCAATTCTCAATTCGCGCCGATACATCCCCTTGCGCGACCGCTATTCAGTGCTACTATCTAGTGGTAGTCAGTGTTACAGAGTAGGTAAGTGAGGTTTCCATGGGGAAGCAAATGACCGAGATGCTCAAGGGCACGCTCGAGGGAATTGTCCTGGCCATCCTGGCCGTGCAGCCGGCTTATGGCTACGAGATCACGGCCCGGCTGCGCGACCAAGGTTTCTCCGACATCGTCGAAGGCACCGTCTACGCCCTGCTGATAAGGATCGAAAAGCGTGGCCTTGTCGACGTCGAAAAGGTTCCATCGGAAAAGGGGCCGCCGCGCAAGGTCTATTCGCTGAACGCGGTGGGAGGCGAGTACCTCGACGAGTTCTGGGGGACCTGGAGCTTCCTGGCCGAACGGATAGAAAAGCTCCAGCACCACATCGAAAACGCACAGAAAAAGGGAGAGTAACCATGGCGGCAAAATGGATCGAACTGGTCACCGGATCGTTCGAGGACAAGAAACGCTGGCGCCAATACAAGGCCCGCAAGGAACAGCTCCCCGCGAGCTACCGGACCGCGATCGACGGGATTGAGCGCTACTTCATGTACGCCGGGTCGATCGTCAAGGGCGATGTCTTCATGCAGATGCTTGAGGACCTCGCCGACCTGATCGAGCGTGCAGCGGCCGACGGCACCCCGATCCGCGACATCGTCGGGGTGGACCCGGTGGAGTTTGCGGACACCTTCATCCAGAACTACTCGGAGGGGCAGTGGATCAACAAGGAGCGCGAGCGCCTGAATGATGCCATTGACCAGTCCGTCGACGAGGCCTGAACGAGCCCGGAAACGGAGAGATTGTCATGAACACCAATCAAGCCCCCGGACCCGCGATCCGGGTGCGGGGCATCGAGAAGTCGTTCAAGGACCTCCACGTGCTTCGGGGCGTGGACTTCGAGGTTCGGGCCGGAAGCATCTTCGCTCTGCTGGGCTCGAACGGCGCGGGCAAGACCACACTGGTGCGGATCCTGTCCACGCTGCTGAAGGCCGACGCGGGCACCGCCGCCGTCAACGGCTTCGATGTCGCAGCGGCACCCGGCGAGGTGCGCGAGTCGATCAGCCTGACCGGCCAGTTCGCCGCGGTCGATGAAGTGCTCACGGGCCGGGAGAACCTCGCGCTCATCGGCAGGCTGCGCCACCTGAAGAATCCGGGTGCCATCGCCGACGACCTGCTCGCCCGGTTCTCGCTCACCGAGGCGGGGAACCGTAAGGCATCGACGTATTCGGGCGGCATGCGGCGTCGGCTCGACATCGCCATGAGCCTGATCGGCAACCCGCCGACCATCTTCCTGGACGAACCGACAACCGGCCTGGACCCGCAGGCGCGCCTCGAGGTGTGGCAGACGGTCAGGGATCTCGCCGCTGGCGGCACCTCGGTCCTCCTCACGACGCAATATCTTGACGAGGCCGAGCAACTCGCGGATCGCATCGCGATCCTGCACCAGGGCACCATCATCCAGAACGGCACCCTTGCCGAGCTCAAGGCGCTCCTGCCGTCGGCCAAGATCGAATACGTCGAGAAGCAGCCCTCGCTCGAGGACGTCTTCCTCGCCCTCGTCGGCGACACCGGCGATACCGACACCGCCACGGGCGACAGCGCCGACAGCGCCGACAGCGCGGTGCCCACGGGAAAGGAAACCCGATGACCACCCACGTCCTGGCCGATACCGGCGTCCTCACCGGACGCTCCCTGCGCCATATCCTGCGCAGCCCCGACACGATCATCACCACCGCTGTCACCCCGATCGCGCTGATGCTGCTGTTCGTGTATGTTTTCGGCGGCGCGATCGACACCGGATCCGGACAGTCGTACGTCAACTACATGCTCCCCGGCATCCTGCTGATCACGATCGCCTCCGGCGTCGCGTACACCGCCTACCGTTTGTTCCTGGACATGCAGGGCGGCATCTTCGAGCGCTTCGCATCCATGCCGATTGCGCGTTCGAGCGTGCTCTGGGCGCACGTGTTCACGTCCCTGGCCGCGAACCTGGTCTCTGTCGCGGTCGTCATCGGCGTCGCGCTGTCCATGGGTTTCCGCACCGGTGCCTCGGCTGCCGCGTGGCTCGCCGTCGCCGGCATCCTGGTCCTGTTCACCCTTGCCCTGACCTGGGTTGCAGTGATCGCCGGGCTTTCGGCGAAGACCGTCGACGGTGCGAGCGCATTCAGTTACCCGCTGATCTTCCTCCCGTTCATCAGCTCGGCTTTCGTGCCCACCAGTTCCATGCCGGGCCCCGTCGCGTGGTTCGCCGAGAACCAGCCGGTCACCTCCATCGTGAACACCATCCGGGCACTGTTCGCCCAGGAACCCGTTGGCGCCGACATCTGGATCGCCCTGGCGTGGCTTGTCGGCATCCTCCTCATCGCCTACGGGTTCGCGATCGCCAAGTACCGCCGCAAGATCCGCTGAGGCCGAGCGTCCCAAGCGGACCGCGCGACGATGGCACCTGTTTCCCTGGCGGTGTACGGGCAAGCAGTTCCGGTTTGGGGAAATACAAGCCGGAACCGCTTTCCCCGTTTGGCCGGCGGTCCACGGCCGGCAATCCGCCTGGAGCCAATTCCGCAGCCGGTCGGAGTGCAAATACGGTGATGCCGGGACGTCGATCCTTCGGCGCGGGCCGCCGGGAAGGCCTGCGATGCGGACGCAATGTTGCACAGGACACATCGGCCCGGTTATCGTTGCATCGTCAGGCGGAACGTTTCTGAAGTTCCTGCCGTCGCTCTAAAAATGGGCGAAATCCGGGTTCGTTGCCCGAAGACGAATATGGCCTTAATTCTTTTTGCTGCATTCGAAAGTCACAAAAAATGCCTACAGTTTCCGCTGCCGTTTCCCGCGCCCTTTTAACCTGCACTTCAGAGATCTTCGGTGTCATGGGGAACGGAAATGCACATTTCCTCGACGCCGCGGTACGCACCGGCTTCCGCTTCACCGCCGTGCGCCACGAGTCCGCCGCGGTCACCGCCGCCGACGCCTACTTCCGCGTCAGCGGAAAACTCGCCATCGCCACCACCACCTACGGTGCCGGCTTCAGCAACGCGGTCACCCCGCTTGCCGAGGCCGCCAAGGCCCGGGTCCCGATGGTGCTCGTCACCGGAGACCAGCCCTCGACCGGCGCACGCCCCTGGGACATCGACCAGGGTGCCATCAACGACGCCGTGGGTGCCACGACCTTCGTGGTGGATGCGCAACGGCCCATGGCCAGCGCATTCGAAGCCGTCGCCCACGCCCTGCGCGAGCGCACCGCGGTGGTGCTGTCGATTCCCTACGACATCGTTGCCGACGAGGCGGCCGAGGAAGGCCTGCTGTCGCTGGCGGACTTCGAGCTGGACCCCGGGTATCCGGCGGCCGCACCGCAACTGCTCGCCCAGGCGGCCGCTGCCCTGAACGAGGCCAGGCGGCCGCTGGTCCTCTACGGCCGCGGGGCGCGGCTGGCGGATGCAGCGACATCGATCACCGCGCTCGCCGATTCCCTGGGGGCGCTGAGTTCCGGGACGGTGCTCGCAGCCAACCTCCTGGGCGACCGCCACGGGGACCTGGGCATCGCCGGAGGGTTTTCCTCCGAGGAAACCGCTGCCCTGATCCACGAGGCCGATACCGTGCTGGTGCTCGGGGCGGGCCTGAACCAATTCACCACGCGCTTCGGGGAGCTCTTCAATTCCGGCGCCCAGGTCATCCAGGTCGATGTCGCCGCGGCCGCGACCAACCCGCGCGTCGATGTGTTCATCCGGGCCGATGCCGCCGCGGTTGCCGACGACCTGCTGCCCCTGGTCCACGGCCGCGACGGTGCCCGGAGCTGGGCCGGGACCGTGGGCGACCGCTTGGAGCGGACCGGCGACCGCGCCCCGGGGGATGCGACCGCACCCGACGGACTGCTGGACCCCCGGGCCGTGGCCCGGACCCTGGACAAGATCATCCCCGCGGACCGCGTGGTGGTGCAGGACGGCGGGCACTTCATCGGATGGGGGCCCATGTACTGGGGCGTCCCGGGCCCGCACGCGCTGAACCTGGTGGGCACCGCCTACCAGAGCATCGGGCTTGGCCTGGCCTCCGCCGTGGGTGCCGGGGCCGCGGCCCCGGGGTCCACCATCGTGCTGGCCAGCGGCGACGGCGGCTTCCTGATGGGCCTGGCCGACCTCGAATCGGTCATCCGCACCGTGCGCAGCGGCATCGTCGTCATCTACAACGATGCCGCCTACGGGGCCGAGATCCACCAATACGGGTCCATCGGCCTGCACGAGGGGCCCATGCTGATTCCCGAGGTCGACTTCGCCGCCGTGGCCCGCGGGCTCGGCGCCCGGGCCACCAAGGTCCGCACGCTTGAGGACCTTGCCGGCCTGCGGGAGTGGGTCGCCGACGGCGCCGACGGGATTTTCCTGGTGGACTGCCGCATTTCCCCCCGGGTGCGGGCCCCGTACATGGAGGAAGTCCTGGAGGCCAACCGCAGGGCCGCCGGGGTGCGCCGCTGAACCGCGCGCCCGCCCCGGGAGGGCGCAATTTCGCCGGAAGAAAAACCGCTGACTGGATAAAATGCAGACCTACCGCAAAGTAGGTTCCAGCCCTAGGGTGGGATGGTGCGACATTCGATCCGGACGGCCCTGGCCGCCGCAATACTCACCGCGTTCGCGGCGGCCGGGACCCTCCCGGCACAGGCACACCCCGTGACCGAAGCGAGGTCGATCTCCGTGCACCCGCGCCCGGCAGCCCCCATTCCCTACGCCGAAGGCAGGGACACGGTGGCCCCGTCCCTGCGCGTGGCGACCTTCAACGCGTCGCTGAACCGCCCGCTGCCCGGGCAGCTTGCCGCTGACCTCTCCACGCCCCTGGACGCCCAGGCGCAGGCCGTGGCCGAGATCGTGCAGCGCAACGCACCCGACGTGCTGCTGCTCAACGAGTTCGACTACGACGCCGAGGGCGCCGCCGCGGAAGGCTTCAAGAGCAACTACCTGGCCCGCTCCCAGGGCGGCCAGGCCCCCATCGACTACCCGTACATGTACCTGGCCCCCTCCAACACCGGGATCCCCAGCGGCGCCGACCTTGACGGCGACGGCATCGTGGGCGGCCCCTCCGACGCGCTGGGCTACGGGGACTTCGAGGGCCAGTACGGCATGGTGCTCTTCTCCAAGCACCCCATCGACGCCGCCAACGCCCGCACCTTCCAGACGTTCCTGTGGAAGGACATGCCGGACTCGCAGCTGCCGACCCGGCACTACGACGAACTGGTCCGCGGCGTGCTGCGCCTGCCGAGCAAGTCCATGTGGGACGTGCCGGTCACGGTGGGGGACAAGACGATCCACGTGATTGCCGCCCACCCCACCCCGCCGGTATTCGACGGGCCTGAAAAGCGAAACCAGGCGCGCAACCACGACGAGATCCGCTTCATCCACGACTACCTGGGCGGCGCGGGTCGCGGCGACTACATCTACGACGACGCCGGCAGGCGCGGGGCCCTGGAGCCCGGCAGCGACTTCGTGGTGCTGGGGGACCTGAACTCCGACGCGGCCGCGGGGGAATCCGACCCGGCGGCCATCGCGGAACTGCTGGGCAACCCGCTGCTGGTCGATCCGCTGCCTGCCGTTCCCGACCTTCCCGGGGACCCTGAGCTCAGGGGCATTGCCGGGATCACCCGCAGCGCCCTGGGCACGGCCGACTTCGGGCGCGGAAGCGCCGGGGTGTTGCGCGTGGACTACGTGCTGCCCTCGGCCACGCTGCCGGTGCGCGGTTCGGGTGTCTTCTGGCCGGGAGCCGGGCAGGACGGGGCCGAACTTGTCTCCGGGTGGCCGCCGGCCAGCAGCGACCACCGGCTGGTCTGGGTCGACGTCACCGTGACCGGCTGATTCCCGCCGGGCAACGAAGCGGCCACCGGCCGGGGGCCCCCCCCCCCCCGAGGGGGGGGGGGGGGG
>NZ_JBIXLN010000050.1:0-28649 GCF_045798555.1 Paeniglutamicibacter sp. MACA_103
AAGGACCTCGACCCTCGTCTGACGGTGAAGCGACAGAACATGGGCCGAACCGGCCGAGGCCCTGGCCTTCACCGAGGTGAACGACTTGGTGAAGTTATACACCGAGGCCTTCGCCGGAGGAACAGATCTCAGGGTGTCGCCGGACACCCACCCGGTTTTCAACTTGTAGGATACCTGGTGCCAATTGCCGCTAACCCTGAGGATGGTGAGCTTCGTGTTCCTGGGAATGAGCACCAACGAGACCGAGTTCACGGTGGGGCTCTTCCGAAGATTCAGGTCGGTCGTGGTTTGCTTGATTACTTGAGCCTTGGCTGCGTTCACACTCGCCGATGAGTTTGGAACAAGCGGCTGGGCGGTGGCCGTTGTTATTGGCCCGCCAATCAGTGCCACGGCAAGAGCCAGCACTACTCCAAGGTGTTTACGTTGCAATGTGGGCTCCTGCCAAGGCGTATGAGGATCAACGCCTAACGATACCCAAAAGCCTCATATGCAGTTGCTTGTGCGGATCCGTCGAATGTGACTTCATCGATTGTTCACTTCGTCGTGCTTCGGCTGGGAGCTAGGCGATGCCCCATATTTGGACGGTCCCTTTCAGACACGTCAAGCAGTTTTCAATCCAGAGAGGTACGGATGGCCTCCTTTCAAGCAGAGGCAAGCGCCGATTATGGCACTCTTCTCCGCGCGGATCCGAGCTTCTCGATCACTCCATGCATCGTGTCATGGACCCTTATCCAGACGGCAGTTGCGCGTGAAACCATGAAACACATTGTCTCCTGTCGTTCGTACTGCCTCGTTGTGGAGCTTGGATCCACAAACTTTCTTCAACTGTGCCTAGGTCTCCCGCGCATTCCGCGTAGCAGGCGTGGCATTCTGCGTGGTTGCTTTCGCTCCATCTTTCGTGGGTTGAGACCATAAGAGAGTTCGCCGACGATCACGGTAAGAAAAGTGACGACACCGCCGATGACGGCCGTCCCAGTCGTTGGGCTGATTTGACGTTCGGATGCAGAGAAAATTGGTTTAAGTTACAACAACGTTATAGAAACCGAAAGGTATCTTCCTTTACCGCGGATACTGTTGTTGGATACTGACTGCTCACACCCTTGGGGGGAATAATGTTTACTCGCGACCAGCTGCTCCACGCCGCGCAAGTTCTGAAAGAGCAAGCCGAGGTACTCAGGGAAAGTGGCGATCTTCAAGAAGTCGAAGAGGCGTTGGTGGACATTGATGCGGTGCTCATACATCTCCGCAAGTAGAAGTCGAACTAATATGGATCCCAACCTCGCCCAAAGTGGAGATAAAGACCGGATCTGAATATGCCACACAAAAACGAAAGCGCAACACAAAGATGCCCGTAAACCCTCGAACTGGCCTACTCGAAACATTCCACGAGTACTACCGGGTCCCCCATGTTCAGCAGAAGAACATTAATGCGCTGCGTTTGAACGGTCAGCCGTCGGCTGTCCATACGGCACCTCTCGGCAACGGGATGACCATCGACTTCTTTTCCCAGTTCAGTTCCTCCGACGAGCTGATCGTGGCGTTCCACGGGGCAAACTCAGAACGGAGCCAATTTTATCCACGTTTCGAGCGCGTGCACTCCCTCAAGACGAAGGCCCCTTCATTCCTAGCTTTCGCCGATCCGTCGATGCAGATCGGCATCGACAGCGGTTTGCAATTGGCTTGGTACTTGGGCGGCCCCGAATTTGACCCGATGCACGCCGTTGCAAAGGTGATTCGACGAGCCATCGGTCGAACCGGCGCCAAACATGTTGCTTTCATTGGTGGTTCCGGAGGCGGGTTCGCAGCACTTCGCGCTTCTGCCATGTGGCCAGGGTCCTTGGCCTTCATTCAAGACCCGCAAACGAACATAGCTGTCTACATCCCATCGGTTGTCCAGAAGTATTTCGAGACTCTCTGGCCGGGATGGAGCCGACCTTCACTCTTAAAGGCATTCCCGGACCGCTTCGACATGGTTCGGCACTACCAATCGCTTCAACCCCAAAACTTCGTCTATTATGCTCAAAACTCGACTGACACCACCCACGTTGAAAAGCACTACACCCCATTTTTGGAAGTGCACGGTATGAAAGAAGACCGCGGGATAAGCGCCGCGAAGAATCGATATTTTGCACTCTACGACGGTGAACTTTCCGGACACGGAAAGATCACCGCCGAAGAGTTCAACCAACACTATGATCGGGCGCTTGAGTTCTGGCGCGAGAATCGCAACTAGCCAACGTCCCTGCCGACCAACCGAGGAACACCCCGTTAGTGAGGCGGAACACCGCACTCAGAATGAATCTGCACAGGGCCCGGGACTCAACCCCGGGCCCCGATTGCAAAGCGGGGCTTAGCCCTGACGGGCTTTCATGCGCGGGTTCTTCTTGTTGATCACGAACACTTTTCCGCGGCGGCGGACGACCTGAGCACCGGGAATCTTCTTGAGTGCTCGGATGGAATTGCGTACTTTCATTGGTTTCCTTCGGTAGTTATTTCAACAACAAAGTGGGTTTGACTGCCGCTGTGTTCAGGACAGGTCGGTGAGCCGCAGGGCATCGCCAAACGTGATTGGCGACTTGAGGATTTCCTCGTCTGTCAGTTCACAGGAGCGCAGGATCTCCGCCAGGTCGGAAGCATCGTTACTGTCGCTAGTCAGCGCAATGTGGGTATGCGCGGTCTCAACGCCCCATTTGCCTTGGCTTTCCAGCCAAACGAACGGGCCTGCTCCACCGAGGACCATCTTGGCTTCGGGTGCGTTACCAATCCACAAAGTGCCGCGCAGCCACACGCAGCCCTCGGCCAGCCAATGCAACGCATCCTTGAGCCGGGTCGGGTGCATCGGTCGCTCCGCACGCAGTTCCACCGTGGTGAATTCTCCGACCCGCGCCGTTGCATCCGTGCTGTCATTGACCTTGCCGGCGTCACGCACGTTGACGGTTCCGGGCGTCGCGCGCCAGCGGGCGGAATGCGGCTCATAGGTGGCAAGGTCCAGTTCGTCATCCGGGTGGATCACCGCAAGGTGCGGCCCCACTTCGGCGAGCAGTTGCGATCCGCGCAGGAAATGCTCTCCCCCCGTTTGGCAACCGGGTGCGTCCGCCTCGAAGAGGTGGGCAAAGAGGCCCTCAAGCATCAGTGAGGTGTCGGCGAAAGCAATCTCCTTGACGAGGAATTCCCCCGGGGTCCTGTCGTCGTCCTGCACGCTACTGAGTCCGGCCTGCCAGAGCGTGCGATTGTCCCACATCTGGTCTTCGAGAGCGGCCGGATCCAGTGCCAGGCAGACCGAATCGAGACTTCTCCCCCGCAATGCCAGTTGCGGATCGAGGTACTCCAACACCATGTCCGCGTTCACGCTTGGCGGCAGTCCCACGATCACGTCTTCGGGCAGGGCGTCGAGCACGCGGGACACCGTGGGCACCACGTCGAGCCTCACGGTGCATGTGAGGCAGCCGTGCTCCAACGGTATTTCGGTTCGTTCCAGGCTTGTATTGCCCCGGGAGACGCGTCGCAGCACGCGTTCGCCCTCGAGAAGGTCGTGGCGAACCACCATCGCACGAGGCATGGAAACCACCAGCGCGTCGAGCGCCTTGTCGCGAATGTGGGATTCAAGCGATGTTACAAGTATGAGAGTCACGTCATACACAATAGACAAGAATGATTCTCATTAGCAAATTGATCGGATTGCAACGTCCCCGTCGGGTGGCCCATCATGCTTCGGCCGCCCGCGCCCGGCGTTGACCATGGAGGCCGGCAGCCGCACGATTCGCCTCCTGCAGCAAGCCCGCTCAGGGCGCGTCGTGATGAACCGGAACCACGACCACCGGCAACGGCTGGTGGGCAATCACATGGTGCGCGGTCGTCCCATTGAGCAGTTCCGACATCCTTGCCCCGACCCCCTTGTGCCGGGTGCCCACCACGATCATCCGCGCGTGCAACTCGCTGCCCAGCCGGGCCAGCGCCTTCCCTGGGTCCCCGGCCAGAACGCGCAGCCGCCATTCGATCTTGGTACCGGCCATGGCACTGTCAAGGATCCGCAGGATGTCTCGCGCGTCCTCGGTCATGTCCTCGTCGATGTCCTGCGGATGCAGGGAATTGCCGCGGATGTCTTCCTTGAGCTCCCATTCGACCAGGTAGCTGTTGATCTCCACATAGGCAAAGACCAATGGTGCGCCCAGCGACTCGGCCAACGCCCGGGCCTCGAGCACCACGCGCCTGGGCTGCTTCGGTAAGACGCCCACGACGATTGGTCCCATTCCCCCGACGTGTGGCATTTCCTTGTTCATCATGGCCTCCTGGCTTGGATGCGGTGCTACCTCTTCCTATTGGATATTTTCCGCCCATATCACCGCAAGGGGAATAGCGGACCCGGCCGGCTTCCCCGCCCCCCCACTAGGCCGAATGGCCGCCGCTCGCAAACGAAATTCACTCCATTGCGCGGCATGTCTGCCAGGGGCCGGAACTCCCCTCGGCCGAATGGCGCTGTCGAGAGGGCACGCGTACGGCACGCGACGGATGCAATCCCGAAACAACTCTGAAGAGCCAAGGGGCGAATGTCAGATAAGGCCCAGCTCGGCGAAGGCCGCGGCAATCCCGTCGCGGCTGGGCGGCGGCGCCGTGCGGTCCGCCAACACCAGGAGCCCGGGATGCGATCCCTCGAT
Organism: Paeniglutamicibacter sp. MACA_103; assembly: GCF_045798555.1. Lineage (NCBI taxonomy): Bacteria > Bacillati > Actinomycetota > Actinomycetes > Micrococcales > Micrococcaceae > Paeniglutamicibacter > Paeniglutamicibacter sp. MACA_103. The sequence continues at coordinate 4,656 of NZ_JBIXLN010000050.1, forward strand.
GGCCACGCCGATCCCCGCGTAGGCGACCATCTCCAGGTCGTTCTCGCCGTCCCCGAACGCGATGGTGTCCGCCTGGTCGATGCCCAGGTATTCGATGGCAACGGCAACGCCGTCGGCCTTGCTGATCCCGCGCCGGTACAGCTCACCGGTGTGCCGGCCCTCGTCGGCGATCGAGTTTTCGACCACCGCGACGTCCTGCCCGATTTCGGCGGCAATGCTTCCCACCGACACCGGCGCCTCGAACACGGAGATCTTGGCAAAGGACGGAACCTCAGGGATCGGCGCCAGCGATCCCAGGATCGCCGAGGAGCCGCCTGCCTGTCCGTCGGGGCGCTGGCTGAAGTGCGCCTCGATGATCTGGCGCAGCCGCTGCTCGGCGGCGCTGGCGACGTGGAGCGATTCCGGGGATTCCAGGACATAGACGGCCCCGTGCGCATCGAGGGCCGCCAGCGTCCGGGCAGCCATCTCGGCGGGGAACCGGCGGTCCATGAGCACCTCGCCGCCCACTTCGACGTAGGCACCGGCACTTGCCACCAGGCCGTCGAACCCGGCCTCGAGGAGGTGCGCCGGAAGCATCGCCAGCGGGCGCCCGGTGCACAGCAGGACCTTGTGGCCCGCCTCGCGGGCCGCGCGGACCGCCAGCTTGTGGGCGTGCGGGACCACGCCGTAATCCGCATAGGTGCCGTCCACGTCAAGGAAGACGGCATGGATGGTTTTCGTGGGCGCGTGGGGTTTTGCCTGCATATTCACGGAGTCTACCGGCGGGGCACCGCCCTGTCGCATCCTGTGCCCGGGGATGACGGCCCTCCCCTGATGCGGGCCCGGCCGTCCCTACTCCCGGTCCGGACTGGGGCCGTGCTTTCCGGCCAGGCATTCCTCATAGAATTCCACGTGCTCGCCGACCATGCGCCGGGCACTGAAGGTGGTTTCGGTCGACCTGCGGCAGTCCGCGCGGCTCAGGTTGGCACAATCCGGCAGGGCGGCGGCCAGCGCCCGGGGCGTGTCGCGGAGGAACCCGGTGAACCCGTCGCTGACGATCTCCGGGGCGGCCCCGCGGGAGGTGCTCAGCACCGGGGTTCCGGCGGCCAGGGACTCGATCATCACCATGCCGAAGGGCTCGTCCCACTGGAGGGGGTTCAGCAGGGCGAAGGCCTCGCCGAGCAGGCGGTACTTCTCCCCCGGCCGGAGTTCACCGACGTATTCGATGTCGCCGCCCAACTCGCGTCGGATGACGTTGGCGAAGTATTCGTGTTCGCCGGCGCTGGCCATTTTCGCCGCGATCCGCAGCGGCACCCCGGCCGCGCGGGCCACCTGGATCGCGGCGAGCACGCCCTTGTTGGGATGCATCCTGCCCAGGAAGCAGGCGTAGCCACCGGCGCCGGTGCCGACGGGGACCGCGGCGGCATCGATGCCGTGGTGGATGACCCTGCTAACGGCTACCCCGCGGGCGGTGCCCGCCTGGTGCCGCGAGACCGCCAGCAGCGGCGCGCGTTCGGCGATCGCGGCATAGAGCGGAAGGGTCAGTGCGTCCATCCGGTTGTGCGCGGTGGAAACCACCGGGATTCCCTCCCCGGCGTGGCGCAGCAGCGGTCCGGCCAGGGTGTGGTCGTGGATGATCTCCACCCCGCCCAGCTGCCCGTAGGCGTTGAGCACGTGCCGCAGCTCATCCTGGGTCCTGCCCAGGTGCCGGGGATCCGGCGGGAAGCTGCCGGGCACCTGGGGCACCGGGCTGCCGCTGCCGGAGGCCGCCGCCAGCAGCACCTCGTGGCCCATCTCCGCCAGGCCGCGGGCCAACAGGTCGATGACGGCCTCGGTTCCCCCATAGGCCTGAGGCGGCACGGTCAGCCACGGCGGGGCGATGATCCCAATGCGCATCTGGTGCCTCGGTCCCCGGCATCACCTGCGCCCGGGCGCGACATCGAGCATGTCGGCCAGCGGGCCGCGCCGGCCCTGCACGATCTGCAACCCGGCGGGCGCCCCCTCGACCATGAACCGGTTGCCGTTTGCGGTGATGTTGATCTTGTCGCTGCCCACGGAGATGTTCCGCAGGTGGACCTCGCCCCACTCGGCGGGCAGCACCGGGTCGATGAACAGCTTTCCCTCGGTCAGCACCGGGTCGAAGCGCAGCATGACCCGCAGCAGGTGCATGGGCGCCGCCGCCGCCCAGGCCTGCGGCGAGCAGGAGGTCGGGTAGGGCACCGGCACCGGGTGGGTGCCCCTGTCCAGTCCGCAGAAGAGCTCCGGCAGCCTGCCGTCAAGGAACTCGGCGGCCTGCATCAGCGAGGTGGCGACGCGCTGGGACTCGGCGACGAATCCGTAGCGCATCAGCCCGCCGACAATCAGGGCATTGTCGTGCGGCCACACCGAACCGTTGTGGTAGCTGGCCGGATTGTAGGCCTTCATCCTGCTCGAAAGGGTCCGCACGCCCCAGCCGGTGAACATCTCCGGAGACAGCAACGCCCGGGCCACCAGCGGCGCCTTGTCATGGTCAACGATCCCGCTCCACAGGCTGTGGCCCATGTTCGAGGCGCAGGAGTCGACCTGGCGCCGCTCCCCGTCGATGGCCAGGGCAAGGTACCCGCGGTCGGCGAGCCAGAACTTGTCGTTGAAGGCGGCCTTGAGGCGTTGGGCCTTGTCCGCGTAGTGGCGCATCAAAGCCACGTCACCCGCCTGCTGGGCGATCAGCGCCCGCCCCAAATAGGCGGTGTACACGTAGCCCTGCACCTCGCACAGTGCCAGGGGCGCCTCGGCAATCCTCCCGTCGGCGAAGGTCACGCCGTCCCAGGAATCCTTCCAGCCCTGGTTTGCCAGGCCCGTGGGTGTCGAGCGCTGGTAGGTCAGGAAGCCGTCCGGATCCTTCGCGGTGCTTCGCTCGATCCAGCCCAGGGCCGCATCCATGGCGGGCATCAGCCGTTCCAGGGCCTGCCCTCCCACGCCCCACCGGGTCATTTCCCCGGCCATGGTGACGAACAACGGCGTGGCATCGACCGAGCCGAAGTAGGCCCCCGACCCTCCGAGCTCCTTGGACGGCGAGGACCCCAGGCGCACCTCGTGCAGGATCTTGCCCGGTTCCTCCTCGGTCTGCGGATTGCTTGCCCTGCCCTGGCGTTCGGCCAGGGTCTGGATGGTCCCCAGCGCCAGGGAGGAATCAACCGACAGCGAAAGGAACGAGGCCAGCAGCGAGTCCCGGCCAAAGAGTGCCATGAACCACGGCGCTCCCGCGGCGACCACCACCCGCCCCTCGTTCAACGGGTCGAAGATGCGCAGCGAGCCCAGGTCCCGGCGCCCGGTCAGCAGGGCCAGACCCACGCCGTGGTGCGCGACTTCCGCGGTGGGCACCCGTTCCTTCCACGCTTCCTGGCGCGCCGCGGGGAGGCTGGCGGCGCCCGCGGCCTGCCCCATGCGGGCGTCCTCCGCCGGTCCCTCGCCGTCGATGGACGGGTCCACGGCCACCTCCGTGGACCATTCGCCCTGCGGCGGCAGCACGATGCGGTACTCGAGTCCGCCGGCGGCCGGGGTGGCCTGTGCGTCCCTGACGCCAACGCCCAGCCGGTGGCCGGCAACGGTGCCGGTGTATTCGAGGCCGCCATTCGAAGAATGTGACAGCGATCCGTTGGCGGGACGGCGGATCCCGGCCTTGACGTCAAAGAGGTCGGCGAAGTCTGCGGCGACCTCCAGGACAAGCGTGGCGGCAAACTCGGTGTTCGAATAGTTGTGGACAACGATTCGTTCCTTCAGGCCTCCGTTGAGGCTGCGGTGGCGTTCGACCAGCACATGGCTTTCGGTATCCAGGCTGCTTCCTGCCACCCGTCCCACGAACATGGCCTTGTAGGGTTCGATGGCCGTCCCCACCAGGGGTTCCATGTCCTTGCCGTTGATCCGCAGCCGCCAGCCCGAGATGAAGCGGGTGTCGCGGAAGAAGAATCCATGGGGGCGGGTCCCGTCCATGTCGCCGTTGGCGGCGGCCAGGGCGAACGTCGTGCCGTGCAGGATGGTCACGGCGCCCGGGCCCGCCAGCTGTGCGCCGACACCGGAGGTCCAGGCGCTCACCATGACCCTTCACCCCGGAAGGCGTCGGCGCGTAGGCGCGCGCAAATTGGGATAACGGGAGCCGTGCTGGCGCGAAAGGCCGTCTCACGCGGGTCGGGGCTTCGACCGGCACCAGCCGCGTAGCCAAGTGCCGTGGTATGCCTTATGCCGTGCATCATCAAGGTCCATCGATAGTGCATGCCGCGGCCCACTGCTTGACCACACTTCACAGCATAGGCCGGTGCCGGGTCGGGACGGAACAGTTATTCCTCCTCCTCCGCCCCGAAAAAGCCTGCGTCGGGCGCACCGCGCTTTCCTTCCCCCGGGCAGCGCCTTGGCCCTAGGGTGGGAACAAAGGGTCGCCGCCGCGGCGGCAGGCCCCTCGAACCACTCACCGGGCGCCGGGCCCGCAGGCCCGGCCCGACCCGCCGAATTCCAGGAGCACCCATGAGCGATTTCCGCGGCGTCAGCCACCAGACCCTGTCCAACTACCTCAACGAGCACTTCCTGGGTTCCGAGGGCGGCGTCAACGCCTTTCGTGCCGCGGCGGACACCTGGAAAGGCACCGCACAGGAGGCGGCGCTGCTCTCGCTGTCCCGCCAGGTTCTGACAGACCAGGAGGACCTGCGCCGCATGATCGATTCACTGGGCTACGGCAGTCACCCGCTCAAGCTCTCCCTCACCCACGTGGTGCGCGCGGTCGGGCGCGTGAACCCGGTAAACCTGCTGCGCCGGCGCCAGGCCGGCCTGGCCCAGGTGGAACTGGACGTGCTCATCGGCATGCTGAACGCCAAGCTCGCCATGTGGGACACGCTGCTGCTGGTGGCCGGCAAGGACCCCCGCTTCGACACCGCCCTGCTGGGAGATCTCAAGCTGCGTGCCGCCGACCAGGTCAACCAGGTCAAGGGCATCATCGAGGCAACCTGGGAGGAACGCTTCTTCGCCGGGTAGCCGGCAGAAAGGAATCCCCGCCATGACACGTAAAGCGATCATCGTCGGAGCCGGGCCCAATGGCCTGGCCGCGGCCGCCAGGCTGGCCGAACACGGCGTGCAGGTCACCATCCACGAACAGGGGTCCCGTGTCGGCGGGGCGGCACGCTCCGCCGACATGCTGGGGCCGGGAACCACCGTCGACATGGGCGCGGCGGCGCACCCCTTCGGCATCGGCAGCCCCGCGTTCCGCCACCTGGGCCTGGAGGGACACGGCCTGCGCTGGCTGCACCACCGCTACCCGATGGCCCACCCGCTGGATTCCGGGCGCAGCGCGCTGCTGCATCCGGATCTGGAGGCCACCGCCGCCCAGCTGGGCGTCGACGCCGCCGCCTGGCGGCTGCTGCACCGGGCGGTGGCCGGGCACCCGCTCGAAGCCCTGCGCAACGCGACCGGTCCGCTGCTGCGGATCCCGCCGCACCCGCTGCTCATGGCCGGCTTCGGCGCCCGCGCGCTATGGCCCGCCGACGCCACCGCACGACTGGCCTTCCGCTCCGAGGCCGCCCGCGCCCTCTTTGCCGGGTCCGCGGCCCACTCCATGCTTCCGCTGGGCCACCCGTTCACCGCCGGCTTCGCGGTGCTCTTCGGCGGCCTCGGCCAGTCCCTGGGGTGGCCCGTGGCCCAGGGCGGAACCGGCGCGATCGTCGACGCACTGGTGCGGCACCTGGCCCTGGCCGGGGTCGAGATCCACACCGGCTCCCGGGTGCGGGACCTGCGCGAGCTGCCGGACAGCGACGCGATCCTGCTGGACCTGACCCCGCGCCAGGTGCTGGAACTGGACGGCTCGGGCATCGGCGGGCGCTACGCGTCCCACCTGCGCCGCTGGAAGTACGGGCCCGGCGCCTTCAAGGTCGATTACCTGCTGGACGGGCCGATCCCCTGGCGGGACGAAAGGACCGCGCACGCGGGAACTGTCCACGTGGGCGGTTCGCTCGCCGACGTGGTGGCGGCGGAGCGGGACGTGGCCCGCGGCAAGGTGCCGGAGCGTCCCTTCGTGATGCTGGCCCAGCCTTCCGCGGTGGACGGGACCCGGGCACCGGCGGGCCAACAGGTCATCTGGAGCTACGCACACGTGCCCAACGGCTGCGCCGGGGCGGTGGGCCCGGCGGTGGACCGCCAGATCGAGCGCTTTGCCCCGGGCTTCCGGGACCGGATCATCGGGCGCGTCGAGACCCCGCCACGCGCGCTGGAGGACTGGAACCCGAACCTGGTCGGCGGGGACATCGGCGGGGGCTCGCTGCGCGGGACCCAACAGCTGCTGCGCCCCGTGCCCACGCTGCGGCCCTACCATGCCGGGGCGCCGGGCCTGTACATCTGTTCCTCCTCCACGCCCCCGGGCGGAGGGGTGCATGGCATGGCCGGATGGCATGCCGCCGACGCGGTGCTGCGGGACCTGGGCCTGAAGCCGCTTCCCACGCGGCGCCCCTCCCAGATCCCGCGGCCCGGCGGCGGCTAGGCGTCGAAGTGCGTGCTGACCGGTGAGTTGGTGGTCGAGGCAATGACCGCCTCGGCCACATGGCGCAGTTTGATGTTCCGCGAGCTCGAGGCGGACTTCAGGATCTCGACGGCCCGTTCCTGGCTGCATTTGCTCTGGCCCATGATGATCCCCACCGCCAAGTCGATGGTCGTCCGCGAGGCCAAGGCAAGCTTCAGGTTTTCCTCGTTGTCGCGATGCTTGGCCATCCTTACGGCCAGGTTCAACATCGCGGAGGCCTGCTCGGCATAGGCCTCGGCCTGCTTCACTGCCCCGCCGTCGAAGGCATGGCTCCGCATTGCGTAAAGATTGATGGCAGCGGTGTCCTCCGAATCCAGCGTGAAGGGAACAGCCAGCATCGAGCGCACCCCGGCGGTGGAAATGGCGGCGAAGTAGTGGGGCCAGCGTCCGTCTTTTTCAATGTCCGGGATGCTGATGGTCCGATGCTCGCTGCAGGCAGCCAGGCACGGTCCTTCCCCGTAGCTGTACTGGACCTCGTCAAGTTCCTGGGCAAGGTCGCTGTTGCTGGCCACGGTTCCTGCCCGCTTATGGCGCCGCAGCGTGATGCCGCAGTGCACCGGACCTCCCGCCACGGAGAGTGTCTCCGCGCTGATGTGGGTCAAGGCGTTGAGAAACGACTCAAGGTCGTGTGTTTCAAGGAGCAGGTCCCGCAGGTACTCGTTAACGGCAATCATGATTCAACCTTTCAAGCGGTGTCCCCCCACCGATCCAGATTGGGGCTTTCACGCGGTGCGTGGAAGTACGATACCAAACTGACGATCGCCAATGGTCGCTCGGGCAAACAAGGCGTCCGCCCGGCACCGTCTGTCTCTAGGCTACGTGCATTTGACCCGCAGACAAGGCACGCCGGGGTCCTTTCGCCGTGGTTCCTGGCGCGGGAAGCGGATACGGCCGAAACCCTTCATTGAACAGCCAATTCGCTTTGCCACCGACGTTCCGCAGCTCGAGCGGCCGCCTCACGGCCGGTGCCCGTATGGGGATCGTTCCGGACTCCTGAACGGGGAGACCGGTGTCTGGCTTTGCCGGCAAATTCCCTTTGGCTGCACGTTGCAAAAGCCGCGACCCGCACGGGATATCGGTCTAGGCTTAACCCATGAAACGGAACCTGGAACTCGATTGGATTGACCCGCTGACCGCGCATGTCACCAACCGCTCCGGACGCGCGGTGCTTGACGTTGGTCTCCGCACCACGGGAAAGGTCACGGTGGATGGCAAGACGGATTGGACCTTCAGCACGAAGAAGCTGCCCGACGGCGAATTCATCGGCCTCTACAGGGTCAAGGACGACGTCGGCTGGGCCACGTCCCCGCCATTCCTGGAGATGACGTGGCGCACCGAGGACTCTTCGGAGGAAAACTACCGCAGGGTCCCCCTGCACCGACCGCAGCAGTAGCCGCCCGGCCCTCCGCGCCGCCGGCGAAGCCCGCTCGACTCCGGCCGATCTGCCACGTGCCCGTTCCCGGGCACCCGGGCCACAACCCCTTTCGCGCGCACGGCCACACGCCCCAAGGTTGCCTCCTGGCCGCAAGGCACCCACCGGGCCGCGGATCAGTCGCCCCAGACCCCGGCAGGGGAAAGGCTTGCGGGCAGAACTCGTCCTTGACTTGCATCTGAACGATGCGTGAGGATGGTCAGACCGATAGGAACCCGTCCGCGCAGCGGCAGGAGTTCCCTGCCGGACCAGGGAATATCCCCGCTCCCGCAAGGATTCCGGCAAGACTTCGCTTGCAAAAGCACAGGAGTTTTTAATGAGCATCCCCGGCACGTGGTCCACCCCCTCCGATATCGGTTCTCCACCGTGGCCCGAACCGCCAGCAAGGAACGGAGTGCGACCGGATCCAACGGGGCCAGCGGAAACAAAGGGGTTTGCCATGAACGCGACCGACGGTCCCACGGCCTCCGCACTGCTGCTCAACGCCAGCGCCCACGCGTCCACCGCACCGGAGGAACGTGTTCGCGTGAGCACCGACCGCTCCGGCTACCTCCCGCCGAGCCTTCCCGACGGCGTCGTCTACGCAAGAAGCGTGGAGGAAGTCGTGCACACCATGGAACTGGCCACCGCGCACCGCGTACCGGTGGTTCCCCGTGGAGCCGGCACCGGACTGGCCGCGGGGGCCTCCGCGCAGGCCGGCGAGGTCGTCCTCGATTTGTCCCGGATGAACCGCATCCTGCATATCGACCCCGTGGAGCAACTGGCCGTGGTTGAACCCGGCGTACTGAATGCCGAGGTTAACGCCGCGGCCGCGGCCCATGGCCTGTTCTACGCCCCGGATCCGGCCAGCACCGCGATCTGTTCCATCGGTGGCAACATCGCAACCAACGCCGGGGGCATGTGGTGCGCAAAATACGGGGTGACCCGAGAGTCCGTGCTCTCGCTTCGGGTGGTCCTGCCCGACGGCCGGATGCTGGCCACCGGAAGGAACACCATCAAGGGCGTCACCGGATATGACCTCAACGCCTTGATGATCGGCTCCGAAGGGACCCTGGGAATCGTCGTCGAGGCAACCCTGAGGCTGCGCCCCGCCCCCGTCCAGACGGCCACGGTCGCCGCCTACTTCACCGACGTCGCATCCGCCGCGCTGGCGGCGTCCGCGATCATCGCCGCACGGATCCAGCCCTCGGTGCTCGAACTCATGGACGGCCCCACGCTGGAGGCCGTGGATGCCGCCCAGGGAACCGACCACCGCTCCAAGGGCGGGGCATTCCTGCTGGCACAGACCGACGGATACGGCGCGCTCCTCGAACAGGACGTACTCATCCGCGCCATCGAACCCTTCGCCACCCACATCGAAAAGGCGGCCGACACCGAAGCGGCCGCGGCCCTGGTGGCCGCGCGCCGCCAGGCCATTCCCTCGCTCGAGCGCCTGGGCCGGGTTTCCATCTGCGACATCGGCGTTCCCCGCAACCGGCTCGCGGACGTCTTCGCCGGGCTGGCGGAAATCTCCAGGAACACCGGGGTCAAGATCTTCAACGTCGCGCACGCCGCCGACGGCAACCTCCACCCCATGATCGTCGTGGATCCCGGGGACTCCATCACCGAGGGACCGGCCAAGGCCGCGCTGGCGGAAATGTTCCACCTGGCCAAGCGACTGGGCGGAACCCTCACGGGCGAGCACGGCGTCGGCCTGCTCAAGCGCGACTGGCTCCAGGAGGAACTCGGCGACCTGTCTCTGGAGCTGCAGCACGCCATCCGCAACGTGTTCGACCCCCAGGGAATCCTGAACCCGGGCAAGGCAATCTAGGGATGAACCGAAACCGGAAAGGGATGTCGATCCTCACCGGGGCGGGATGTAATCATGACGGCTTCGGACGCACCGCCGGCCGCCAAGCGGATCTACGACGTGTTCCTGCTGGACATCGAATCTGGATTTTGTTCCGGCCGGATCAAGACCGGGGACCAGCTGCCCGGGGAACGCATCCTGGCCGAAACCTACGGGATCTCCCGGGCCTCGGTGTGTGAGAAGGCATCCGCCCCGACCAGGGTGCTGCACACCGACGTCGACCAGAAACGCTCCGCAGAAGATCCCCCGGCCCCGATCGAGACCGGCCGGCGACCGAGGAAACATCGCACAGCTTAAGCAGGTTTGCCCCGATCGGCCTTTCGGCTGATCGGGGCAAACCTGTCATGCACTACCTATCGGCAGTCACTCACTGAGGCGCAAGCCTTAGCGTGCGACGGAACCTTCGGTGTAGTCGTCCGTGGTCTTCCAGGAGAAGAGCTGGCGCAGTTCGCGGCCGGTCTCCTCGATCGGGTGCGACTCGCCCTTGGCGCGCAGCGCCATGAACTCCGGTGCTCCGGCGTCCTGGTCGTCGATGAAGCGCTTGGCGAATGCACCGTTCTGGATGTCGGCGAGAACGGCCTTCATGTTCTCCTTGACCTCCGGGGTGATCACGCGCGGGCCCGAGACGTAGTCGCCGTACTCGGCGGTGTCCGAAACGCTCCAGCGCTGCTTGGCGATGCCGCCCTCCCACATGAGGTCGACGATGAGCTTGAGCTCGTGCAGCACCTCGAAGTAGGCAATCTCCGGCTTGTAGCCGGCTTCGGTCAGGGTCTCGAAGCCGTACTGGATCAGCTGCGAGGCGCCGCCGCAAAGCACTGCCTGCTCGCCGAAGAGGTCGGTCTCGGTCTCTTCGGTGAAGGTGGTCTCGATGACGCCGGCGCGGGTGCCGCCGATGGCCTTGGCGTAGGACAGGGCCAGCGCCTTGGCGCCGCCGGTGAAGTCCTGCTCCACGGCGATCAGGTCGGGGATGCCGCGGCCGGCTTCGAATTCGCGGCGCACGGTGTGGCCCGGGGCCTTCGGGGCGACCAGGGCGACGTCGACGTTGGCCGGCGGGGCGATGTAGCCGTAGCGGATGTTGAAGCCGTGGCCGAAGAACAGGGCGTCGCCCGGCTGCAGGTTGGCTTCGATGTCGTCCTTGTAGACGTGGCGCTGGACCTGGTCCGGGGTCAGGATCATGATGAGGTCGGCTTCTGCAACTGCCTCGGCGACGGAGACGACGCGCAGGCCCTCGGCCTCGGCCTTGGCGATCGACTTGGAGCCGGCCTTGAGGCCGACGCGCACGTCCACGCCGGAGTCGCGCAGGTTCAGCGCGTGGGCGTGGCCCTGGGATCCGTAGCCGATGATGGCAACGGTGCGGCCCTGGATGATCGCGAGGTCTACATCGTCGTCGTAGTACATGTCAGTCACTGTGGTATCTCCTTGGTATCGGGGTGAAGCTGTTTGCGTGTTAGGCAGAGACGGAGCGCAGGGCGCGGTCCGACATCGATTTGGATCCACGTCCGACGGCAAGGGTGCCTGCCTGGACGATCTCGCGGATGCCGAACGGCTCAAGCACTGCCAGCAGCGCGTTGATCTTTTCGGCGTTGCCGGTGGCCTCAATGATGAGTGAATCGGTGGACACGTCCACCACGGAGGCACGGAAGAGGTCTGCGGCCTGGGTGACCTGCAGGCGGGTGGCCGCATCGGCGCGCACCTTGACCAGGATGTGGTCGCGTTGCACCGAAGCCTCGGGCATCAATTCAACGATCTTGATGACGTTGATGAGTTTGTTCAGCTGCTTGGTGACCTGCTCGAGCAGGTCCCCTTCTGCGTCGACGACCACGGTGATCCGGGAAATGCCCTTGATCTCTGTGGGGCCCACTGCCAGCGAGTGGATGTTGAAGGCGCGGCGGGCAAAAAGGCTTGCCACGCGGGTCAATACGCCCGGTACGTCTTCGACGAGTACGGAAAGAGTGTGACGTGCCATGGGTTTCTAGTCCTCTTCTTCCCACTCGGGCGTCATGCCGCGAGCAATCTGGATCTGGTCGTTGCTCACGCCGGAGGGGACCATGGGCCAGACCATGGAGTCCCGGGAGACCACGAAGTCGATGACGACCGGGCGGTCATTGATGGCCAAGGCCTGCTTGATGGTGTCGTCGATGTCCTCGTCGCGTTCGCAACGCAGGCCCACGCAGCCGTAGGCGTCGGCGAGCTTCACGAAGTCCGGGACGCGCGCGGTGCCGTGGCCGGTGTTCAAGTCGGTGTTCGAGTACCGGGAATCGTAGAACAGGGTCTGCCACTGGCGGACCATGCCCAAACTGGAGTTGTTGATGATCGCGACCTTGATCGGGATGTTGTTGATGACGCAGGTGGCGAGCTCCTGGTTGGTCATCTGGAAGCAGCCGTCGCCGTCGATGGCCCACACGACGCGATCGGGGTTGCCGACCTTCGCGCCCATGGCCGCCGGGACCGAGTAGCCCATGGTGCCCAAACCGCCGGAGTTCAGCCAGGCGTGCGGGCGCTCGTACTTGATGAACTGCGCGGCCCACATCTGGTGCTGGCCCACGCCCGCGACGTACACGGCCTCGGGTCCGGTGAGCTCGCCGATCCGCTGGATCACGTTCTGCGGCGCCGAGAGGCCGTCGTTGGTCGGGGTGAAGCCGATCGGGTAGGTCTCGCGCAGCCGGCCGATGGTGTTCCACCAAGCCGCGAGGTCCGGGGCGCCGGCGTCCGCGAAGAGCGTGCGGCAGGCCTCGGTGAGCTCCGGGATGATCTCCTTGACCGACCCGACGATCGGGATGTCCGCGGTGCGGTTCTTGGAGATCTCCGCCGGGTCGATGTCCGCGTGGATGACCTTGGCGTTGGGGGCAAAGGTGTGCAGCACCCCGGTGACGCGGTCATCGAAGCGGGCGCCGAGGGTGATCAGGAGGTCCGACTGCTGCAGCGCGGTGACCGCGGAGACCGAGCCGTGCATGCCGGGCATGCCCACATGCAGTTCGTGGGAGTCCGGGAACGCGCCGCGGGCCTGCAGGGTGGTGACCACCGGGGCGCCGACCAGCTCGGCGAATTCCTTCAGCTCCGCGGAGGCGTGGCCCTTGACGACGCCGCCGCCGACGTAGAACACCGGGCGGGAGGAGGCGGCGATGAGCTTGGCGGCCTCGCGGACCTGCTTGTTGTGTCCGCGCACCACCGTCTTGTAGCCCGGCAGGTCGATCTTCGGCGGCCAGGAGAACATCATCTTGGACTGCTGGGCGTCCTTGGTGATGTCCACCAGCACCGGGCCGGGACGGCCCGTCGATGCCACGTGGAAGGCCGAGGCCAGGATCCGCGGGATGTCCTCGGCCTTGGTGACCAGGAAGGAGTGCTTGGTGATGGGCATGGTGATGCCCACGATGTCGGCTTCCTGGAATGCGTCGGAGCCGATGAAGGCACTGTGCACCTGGCCGGTGATGGCAACCATGGGGACCGAGTCCATGTGCGCGTCGGCAATGGCGGTGACCAGGTTGGTGGCCCCGGGGCCGGAGGTGGCGATGCACACCCCGACCTCGCCGGTGACCATGGCGTAGCCCTGGGCCGCGTGGCCCGAGCCCTGTTCGTGGCGGACCAAGACGTGGTTGATCTTGGTCGAGTCCATGAGCGAGTCGTAGGTGGGCATGATGGCCCCGCCCGGCAACCCGAAGACGTCCTTGACGCCCAATTCTTCCAGTGAGCGCACGATGGCTTTTGAGCCCAGCATCTCGGTGGGAGCAATGTTGTTGTTCGGGCCCTGGACCAGGCTCGATGCTTCCACGACGGAAGAGACAGCGGCATCCTTGCTACGGTTGGCGGGCTTGGCCGGCAGCGAGGGGCTGGCGGGGGTTCCGTTACTCATGGGGATTTATCCTTCTCTATCTCTTCTAACCCTGCACATAAAAAAACCCCAAAGGCACCTTGCGGCGAATGGGGTTTGCGCGTCACCGAAGCCCTCCATGTTAGGGAGGGGCTCAAGCTCAGCGCTTGATAACTAGTAGTACTTCGGTGCGGATATGCATGTGTCCAGTTTGGTCGCCGCCAAAGCCAGAGTCAAACGCCCACGCCCACAATCTCATTATATGAGACTGTTGTCCGAGGGGTGGACGCCTTGGCGGCGTCCACCCCTCGATTCACGCTATTTCCTAGCCACAGTATGCGCCGGTGGACGCGGACTTGACCAGCTTGGCGTACTTGGCCAGCACGCCGGTGGTGAACTTGGCCGGAAGCGGCTCCCAGCCGTCCTTGCGCGCCTCGAGCTCGGCTTCCTCGACCAGCAGGTCGAAGGAGCGGGCCGCGATGTCCACGCGGATCTTGTCGCCGTCCTTGACGAACGCGATCGGGCCGCCGTCCACGGCCTCGGGGGCCACGTGGCCGATGCACAGGCCGGTGGTGCCTCCGGAGAAGCGCCCGTCGGTGAGCAGCAGCACGTCCTTGCCGAGGCCCGCACCCTTGATGGCGCCGGTGATGGCGAGCATCTCGCGCATGCCGGGGCCGCCCTTGGGGCCCTCGTAGCGGATGACCACGACGTCGCCGGCCTTGATCTCGCCGTTGTCCAGGGCGGCAAGCGCGCCCTGCTCGCGGTCGAAGACCCGGGCGGTGCCCTCGAAGACGTCGGCATCGAAGCCCGCGGACTTCACGACGGCGCCCTCGGGCGCCATGGTGCCGTGCAGCACGGTGATGCCGCCGGTCTTGTGGATCGGGTTGTCCAGCGCGCGCAGGATCTTGCCGTCGACATCCGGCGGGTTGATCTCCGCGAGGTTCTCGGCAACGGTCTTGCCGGTGACGGTCAGGCAGTCCCCGTGCAGCAGGCCCGCATCCAACAGGGCCTTCATGATCACCGGCACGCCGCCGATCTTGTCCACGTCGGTCATGACGTAGCGACCGAAGGGCTTCAGGTCCCCCAGGTGCGGGATCTTGTCGCCAATGCGGTTGAAGTCCGCCAGGGTCAAATCGACCTCGGCCTCGCGGGCGATCGCCAAAAGGTGCAGCACGGCGTTGGTCGAACCGCCGAAGGCCATGGTCACGGCGATCGCGTTCTCGAAGGCCTTCTTGGTCATGATGTCGCGGGCGGTGATGCCCTTGCGCAGCAGGTTCACCACTGCCTCGCCGGAGGCGCGGGCGAACATGTCGCGGCGGCGGTCGGCCGAGGGCGGGGCGGCGGAGCCCGGAAGGCTCATGCCCAGGGCCTCGCCGATGCAGGCCATGGTGTTGGCGGTGTACATGCCGCCGCAGGCACCCTCGCCGGGGCAGATGGCCTTTTCGATGCGGGTGAGGTCTTCTTCGCTCATCTTGCCGGCGGCGCAGGCGCCCACGGCCTCGAAGGCGTCGATCAGGGTGACTTCCTTTTCGCTGCCGTCCTCCAGCTTGACCCAGCCGGGCATGATCGAGCCGGCGTAGAGGAAGACCGAGGCCAGGTCCAGGCGGGCAGCGGCCATGAGCATGCCCGGGAGGGACTTGTCACAGCCGGCCAGCAGGACCGAGCCGTCGATGCGCTCGGCTTGCATGACGACCTCGACGGAGTCGGCGATGACCTCGCGGGAGACCAGCGAAAAGTGCATGCCCTCGTGGCCCATGGAAATGCCGTCGGAGACGGAAATGGTGCCGAACTGCATCGGGAAGCCGCCACCGGCGTGGACGCCTTCCTTGGCGCCCTGTGCCAGGCGGTTCAGCGAAAGGTTGCAGGGAGTGATTTCGTTCCACGAGCTCGCGACGCCGATCTGCGGCTTGGCGAAGTCGTCGTCGCCCATGCCGACGGCGCGGAACATGCCACGGGCCGGAGCGGCGTGGATGCCGTCGGTCACGACGCGGCTGCGGGGCTTGATATCCGGGGTAGTGTCCTGGCTCATGCCCTTGATTGTATGGCTGAGGGGCACCGACGCCGAACCCGTGACGGTGCACCGACATATTTCGCGCCGCGAATACGAGACATGTGTTCGAAACCTCCATTGGATAGGGTGGAAGGCATGGAGACACTCAACGTTGAATCCGACGACGTCCTCAAGCAGCTTTTGCACGAGGCCTTCGACTCCCAGATCCCCAACTTCGGCAGCTACAACCTGGTGGCTGCCGCGGGCAGTTCCGGATCCGCGGGGCTGAAGGTGATCGGCTTCCGCCGCGAGCCGGCCGAAATCATTTTGTGCCCGCTGAATCCCGCGGACCTGCAGCCCACCGAACGCGCGGTCTCGGTGAACAACACCAACGTCTCGCACGTGGCCCTGGTCCTTGACGGCGGCTACGAGGTGGGCACGAGCACCGGGCGCGTCTACCGATTCAACGTCCCCGCCCGGCTGTCCCTGAACATTCCCTCGCCGACCGGCGAGACCACCGGCCCCGGGGCCTCCGGCATCCTGGCCCAGGACGAGGACGCGGCCGAATTCGCTGAATTCATGAACGAGTTCATGGACCGGCTCGATCCCACGGTCAACCCGTAACTCCGGCCCGCCCGGGCACCGCTAGAACTGTTCTTCCTCCGGGGCATCGGGCGGCAGAGGCCGGCCCAGGGCATCCAGGCCGCCCGCCTCTTGTCCTGCAGCATCGGTCGGCTCCTCGACCCTCGCGCCGGCCGGGATTTCCGCGTCCTCCTGCTCCGCCGTCCGGCCCTCTTCCTTCAAGGGACGCGCATCCTCGGCACGGGCTTCGTTGCCGTTCAGTGCGTCGACCTCGCGTTGCTCGTCCCGCAGGGGGTCCATGGTGTCCAGGGTCCGAGGATCATCCGACGATCCCTCTTCCACCGGTTGCCCGTCGCGGCCATCCAACGGGGTTCCCTCGTTCTCTTCGTCATTGCGTGGTTCGAATTCCGGTGTATTCAACGACATGACCGGCTCCTTGGGTTGTGGTGTGTTGATGCTGCTTGCGGACCGTAACGCCACGGCGGAACCCATAGGCCGCCGCCGTGGCGAGAACGGTCACATGGGTTCGTTGCCGGTCCCGCCTCTGGGGTTATCGAGCATGCCCGGTCCCTTCAATGCCCGATAGAGACCGTATCCGGCCATCCCCAGGCCGAGGAGGACGCCGATCCACATCGGGGTCATCAGGCCCTGGCCGGGTTCCCTGTCCGCCATCATGAAAAGCCCGAAGACGATCACCAAGATCAGACCGGTGATCATGAGCGGGGTACCCCGCCTGCGAAAGAAGGGTTTCTTGCTGGGTTGTCCCGGCTGGGTGCTCATCGCGTGCTCCGTTCCAGTTGGGTGCCGAGTTGCGGCAGTTTCGGTTATTTGGTTCCTTGGCCCTGGGTTTCCCAGGCGCGGCGGTCCTCGTCGGCGGCGAGCAGGCTCGCGGTGCTCACGATCCCCTGTCGGTACTCCGCTTGGAGCAGCTTCAGGGTCGACTCCTCGAAATCGGGATCGCTGGAGGCAATGGCGTCGGAAACCAGCCATGCACGAACGTCGTCGGCGTAGGCATCCGCTGCTGTCGAGGCGATGCAGGTGTGGGACGACACTCCCGCGACCAGGACCGATTCCACGCCGCCGCGCCGCAGCCGCTCGCTCAGGTCCGTGCGCCAGAAGGCGCTGTCGCGTCGCTTGATGATTTCCACGGCATCCTCGACGTCGAGGCCTGCCAGGTTGCGCGCTTGTTCACTTCCTTCGAACAGGAACCCTTGGTCGTCGTCGAGCATGCTCAGTGTCCATGTCGATTTGTCGCGGGCATGCTCGGTCCTGATATTGAACACCGGCATCCCGAGGGCGCGAGCGAGCCCGGTGAGTTCGTTGCAGTGGCGGACCAGCGGTTCACGTAGGCGTGCCAGGATGGGATCCTCAAAGAAGGCATTCTGCATGTCGATTATGAGCAGGGCAGTGGATTCGGATAGCTGCGGATCATCTTGCACTGGAACCCCCCGGGGTAATCGGAGTCGGTTGCGGGCCTTGTATCTACCGTAGATCCGGCATTTCACGCGCGCAACGGTTGCACCGGGGGTGAGAGTTCCCCATGGGACAGACGTGTTCGCAGGCGGGCGTCCGGGCAGCAGGATTGACTCTCTCGGCACCGGGGTGGTGTCCGGGTGCACGACGAGGAGGAAGAACTTCCCGCCGGGTGTGTTTACCAGCGAAGTCCCGAGATACGGCGGAATGACCGCGGGGATACCCGAACCCTGTGCTGTCTCGGCCTATGTATCCCCGTTGCGCAAATCTCAGGGAAATCCATTTGCATTTGTTGTTGCCCCAGTGATTGATGCATATCTAAGCTGATTCAGAATGAGGGGATGCGGCGCGCGAGGCACCCCGACGCAATTGGGGTTTCGCGCCAGCTATTCCCATGCCCTTGTTGCCCGGTAAACAGTACTTCGATTTCATGAACCGATTTGGCATTGGAGTGATTTAGGCTTCCACCAGCACTTTCCTCGTTGTAGGGTCGAAATGTGCATCGCCACAATGATGCTGAAACTGGACCTTCATCCGAACAGGAGAATAGTTATGGGTTTCATTGGTTGGATTGTTCTAGGACTGATTGCCGGAGCCATTGCGAAGGCAATCAAACCAGGTGACCAGGGCGGTGGGTGGCTTGCCACGCTGCTGCTTGGAATCGTCGGAGCCGTACTTGGCGGTTGGATCGGTTCGGCAATCTTCAACGTCGGGATCAACTCGTTTTGGTCCTTGTCGACGTGGTTGCTGGCCATCGGCGGAGCATTGCTCGTCCTCATAATTTGGGGTCTGTTAACGCGCAAGAAGGCCTGACCGTTGCACATTGGGATTGCCCCGGCTTCGGCCGGGGCAATCCCTCCTTAACCACCGTTCGCCAGAACTCAAGCTCGATTAACCGCGGGTCACCGGGATCTGTCGGTCAACCCCCGGGGTCACCGGCACGGCCCGGGACAATCCCCCCGCCTTTACGTTGCACTCGATCAGTCTTACGCTCGCACCATGAGGACTCAATTCACTTTGTGGCTTGGCATGATCGTTACCGGCTTGATCCTGATGACCATCGTCAGCTTCTCCGGGAGGTGATCGGCAGTGTCCAAGGCAATCAGAAACCAAGCGCTCAGCATCTGCTTTGCGGTGCTCTTCGTCGGCGCCCTGCTGGGGCAGTCATTCGCAGGTTTGTCCGTGTACAACGAGGACCAAATAGCCCATGGGTCCACTCCCATCGGCTATTGGGATTTTGTGACCTCTAGCAATTTCGTTGTCGACGTGGCCGAGAACTGGCAATCCGAGTACCTGCAATTCTTCCTATTCATCTTTGCCACCATCTGGCTTGTCCAGCGGGGATCCCCGGAATCGAAGAAGCCCGGCGACGAGGGTCCCGACAGTGACGAGATGCAACTTGTCGGACGCTTCGCCAGGCCCAATTCTCCGAAATGGGCGAAGGTCGGCGGCTGGCGGAGAACGTTGTACTCCAATTCGTTGCTTTTGGTCATGGGCGCCGTTTTCCTTCTCTCGTGGTGGCTCCAATCGGTCGCGGGGACCGTTGTTTTCAATGCCGACCAGCTCGAACACGGGCAACCGGCGGTCGGCTGGATCGAGTACGTCACCAGCGCAGACTTCTGGGACCGGACGCTCCAGAACTGGCAATCCGAGTTCCTGGCTGTGGGCAGCATGGTCACCCTGTCCATCTACTTGCGTCAGCGCGGCTCCGCCGAGTCCAAACCCGTGGGCACACCGCATGCCGAGACCGCAACCGAAGGCGAATAAGGGGCCCGCTGGCCGCCCGCGGATTCCTTCTGCCGCCCGCCTTCGGTGTCGAAGGCGGGCAGCGTTCAAGGGCACTTTTTGACGAGTGTGCCTAGCCCTTGCCACTTCGAAACGATGCGCCTATGTTGGCCACAGGGATCCAATTTCCTGGCCAACGGCGCCGCCGGGCAGCGCCGAAAACCCGGTGCCGCACAAAGAAACGGGGAAGCAAATGGTTGACAACCCTGGGCGAGCTTCCGATTCGGACGCCACATCCAAGAAGCCCACCCGTCGTCTACCACCCAAAAGCGTCAGGGCAACGACGCGTGCCGGGGTGATCTGGACGTTCACCATCGTGGCCATCGTGGTGTTGATCTTCCTGGTGATCTTCATGATGCAGAACCAGGCGCAGGCCACCGTGTACTTTCTCGGACTCCAGGGGCAGATGGCCCTTGGCGTGAGCATGTTGCTGGCGGCCGTGGGCGGGGCCGTGGTCGTCGCCATCGTCGCAGCAGTTCGCATCATCCAGTTGCGCAGCCGCGGCAGTGCCACGGCCAAGCGCGCGGACCACGGAGAAAAATAGCACGAGTGGTGCTCCAACCACCTTCCACATCTTCCATATCGCCAGAGCAGAGAGGACCCCGTGATGCACGAGCTCGAAAAGCAGATGAAAACGATCCAGACCCAACTCAAACACTGGGCGGAGAAGGCAAAGCAGGAATACCCCAGTCATCTGGAGGCGTCCGTCCGCCATGCCGTGGACCGGATGGACCCGGTGGGGCTGGCCCGTGCCTCCGAGGAAGTGGTGGCCACCGTGACCGGAAACCGCAAGACCGCGCGCCGGGCCCGGAAGGCCGTGGAGGCGGCCCTCCGCAAGGCGCAGCGAAAGGCCGGAAGCAAGCATAACGGCGCCCGCCGGGCGTTGGCCGTCCTGGGCACGGCGGCCGTCATCGGCCTGGTGGCAGTGATCGTGCTTCGCCGCGCCGCCGGACCCCACGCCCGCGATTTGGGTACCGCCCGTCCCGGCGACTCCGGCCCGGCCAAGGGCATGGACCCCGACCTCGCGGAATAGCCCCCGCTTGCAGCGGAAGTGCCCGGCTTGCCTCGCTCCCCCGGTTTCATCCGGGGACGGCGAGGTGTCGGGGGCCGCCGCTGTTCAGGACTCCCAACCCACCTGCCCGGGTTCCTTGTCCTCGCGCCAGCCGCGCCATACCGGATGGCGCAGCCGCTTGGCGCCGGTCAGCCCGCCGTAGCGCACCTCGCCGACGAGCCGGGGCGACACCCATTCGGCGTCATGGCTGTCAATAGCCGGCACGTCCTTGGCCGCGGGAGTCTTGCGCCGCAGCTTCTCCAGCTTGGCCCGGGCCGCCAGCAGTTGGCGGTCGGTGAATCCAGTGCCCACCCGCCCGGCATAGTGCAGTTCCCCGTCTTCGGGCACGGCCAGCAGCAGCGAGCCCAGGGTGTCCGCACGGTTGCCCTTTCCGTGGCGCCAGCCGATGACGACGACTTCCTGGTGGCGATCATGCTTGATCTTGATCCAGTCCCCCGAGCGCTTCCCGACCCGGTAGCGGCCGTCGAGGCGCTTGGCCACGATCCCCTCCAGGCCGAGTTCGGTGCTCGTGGCCAAGGCCTCGTCCAGGGTTCCGTCGTGGACGTCGGGGATGTGCACGTGCTTGCCGGTTCGCACCTGGGCGGCGAGCCGTTGGCGGCGTTCGGCGTAGGGCAGC
The DNA here is from genome assembly GCF_045798555.1 of Paeniglutamicibacter sp. MACA_103. NCBI lineage: Bacteria > Bacillati > Actinomycetota > Actinomycetes > Micrococcales > Micrococcaceae > Paeniglutamicibacter > Paeniglutamicibacter sp. MACA_103. The sequence goes on from NZ_JBIXLN010000050.1 coordinate 25,777, forward strand.
TTGGTCAGGTCCTGCTGCTTCCCGGTCCGGGAATCGGGCAACCGCAGTGCGTCAAAGAGCATCAGGTGAACCGGTGCCGGCTTGCCGCCCTTGCCGCCCTTGCCCGAACCGTTGCCGGGGTTGCGGGCCTGCAACAACCCGAAATCGGGGCGTCCGGCCGGATCAAGGGCAACGATTTCCCCATCGAGCACCGCCCCGTCGGGGGCCAGCTCGGCAATTTCCTGCAGTTCGGGATAGCGCCCCTCAAGCGCCTGGCCGTTGCGGCTGCGCAGCGAGACGCTGGAACCGGCGATGCCGATAAGCGCGCGGTACCCGTCCCACTTCATTTCATACGCCCAGTCCTCGTCCGCATCGATGTCTCGCCCGGTTCCCGCCTGGGCGAGCATCGGGGCGAGCTCGGCCGCGCTTGGGGCATCGGGCACCGACCCGACCGGTTCCGGCTCGGGCGCCGGCGCCGGCGCCTGTTGCACCGCCGCCTTCCGGGAGATTGACTGGTCCTTCATCAACTGCAGCAGCCAGTTCTTCGCATCCCCCATCCCGGGGGTATTGATCAGTGCGTAGCGCCGCGGCACCCCGCCGAGCCCGCCACCGGGGCGCCCGTGCAGCACCGCGATCACCTCGGAGCCCTCCCGCCATTTCTCGAACTCGCAGTCCCCCGAGTCCCAGATCTCCATGGTCCCGGCGCCGTATTGCCCGCGCGGGATGCGTCCCTCGAATTCGGCATAGTCAAGCGGGTGGTCCTCGGTCATCACGGCCAGCCGGTGCACCGAGGGCTCCAGGGGCATGCCCTTGGGCACGGCCCAGCAAACCAGCACCCCCGAATGCTCGAGCCGCAGGTCCCAATGCAGGGCGCGCGCTCGGTGTTCGTGGATCACGAAGCGGGCGCGGCTTCCGGGGCCCGCAGCATGGGGTGCGGGCGCGGGGACGGGCTCGGGGGTCTTGCGGGCATCGCGCTTGGAACGGTATTCGGCCAGCCGGTCCAGGTCGCTCGCGGGGTACCGGCCCAGCGCGGAGATCGGGTCCATCGCATCATGTACTCGCCCCAGGACCTCGTGGAAATCGAGCTGTGCAAGCTTCGGCCCGCCGATTTCTTCCCAGGTGCGTGGGGCCGCCACCGTCGGATGGCTTCGCCCGCGCAGCGAGTAGGGGCAGATGGTGGTCTTGGCGGCGCTGTTCTGGCTCCAGTCCAGCAGCACCTTGCCCTCGCGCAGGGACTTCTTCATGTCGGAAACCACCAGGTGCGGGTGCGCGCCCTGAAGCTCGGTCGCCAGTTCCTTGGCCACCAGCGACACCTCCTCGGAGGTGTGTTTTCCATCAAGGGCGGCGTAGAGGTGGATGCCCTTGGACCCGGAGGTCACCGGGTACGCCGCCAGGTCCATGCCCTCCAGCAACTCCCGGCACAGGAAGGCGACCTCGGCGCATTCGGCGAGCCCGGCCCCGGGACCCGGGTCCAGGTCCAGCACCATCCGGTCCGGATTCATCGGCGCCAGGTGCTCGTCGAAGCGCCACTGCGGCACGTGGATCTCCAGGGCCGCCAGCTGCGCGAACCAGGTGAGCACCGCGGGCTCGTTGGCCATCGGATAGGTGTTCACGTGGTCCTTGTGGGTGATCTCCGCCCGCGGGATCCAGTCGGGTGCCGAGTCCTCCAGGTCCTTGCGGAAAAACACCTTGCCCGGCTTCTCCGCGGTGCCCACGCCGTCGACCCAGCGCTTGCGGGTTGCGGGGCGCCAGGCGGACTGCGGCAGCAGGACGCTGGCGACCCCGGCCAGGTACTCCATCACCTCGCCCTTGGTGGTCCCGGTCTCCGGGTAGAGCACCTTGTCCAGGTTGCTGACCTTCAGCCGCCGGCCGGCCACCGAGACCATTTGTTCCTTGGATCGGGAAGCCATGGATTAGTCCTTTCCTTCCCCTCCACTGTGCCTCGGCCATCCATCGATGGCCAGCTTTTGCGCCGTCGTCGGGCAGTCCTTCTCCCGCCCGGAGCAAGCGGTGTCGCCTTGAATCCGGGCAGGCTGCAATTTCCTAGACATCGCCACGGGCACCTGCGTACCGTGGAGATTGATGACCCTCGGCCGTGCGCTGGCAGTCGCTTGGCCGATCGTCGAGGGCTGGTTCGCCGCTGGCAGATCGACCCACGGAATCCATGAAGCCTCCAGTCCGGTTGGCTGCGGCAGGTCAGAGCGGTCCAAACAACCTGCCTCGGCAGCCGGGCCCAGGGAGGCGAATCGCGATCCCGCGGATGCTCGAAACCCGCAGCCCCGCACCACGCCATCGGGAACAACGGGAGCAATGCAAGGCCCGTTGGCCGTCCCCACCACAATCACAGCGAATCCAACACGCAGGAGGAACAATGGCAACCGCACGAGAAATCATGACTGGATCGGCCGAATGCATCGGGGAAAACGAGACTCTGGAGGAAGCGGCACGCAAGATGCTGCAACTCGACGTCGGCTCGCTGCCGATCTGTGGCGAGGACAACCGGCTGAAGGGAATCGTTTCCGACAGGGATATCGTCACCAAGTGCCTGGCCCAGGGCGGGGATCCCCGCACCACCCGCGCCGGGGAGCTGGGCGAAGGCAAACCCATCACCATCGGCGCCGACGACAGCGTCGAGGAAGCCATCACCACCATGCAGAACCACCAAATTAGGAGGCTTCCCGTCATCGACGGCCATGAGCTGGTGGGAATGCTCAGCCAAGCCGACATCGCCAAGAACTACCCGGAGCACCGTGTTGGCGATTTGGACAGGTTCATCTCCCTGGACTGAGGCCCGGGCCCACTTGGCCGCGATCGGCCGACCATAGGTGCCCTTGGGGGGGGGGGGGGGGGGGGGGGGGGGGGGGCGCCGCCCGCCCCCCCCCCCCCCCCCCCCC
>NZ_JBIXLN010000051.1:0-27184 GCF_045798555.1 Paeniglutamicibacter sp. MACA_103
AAGTCCCGACCGGGCCACACCCCCTCTCGCTGGGCAACGCTGCCCAGCGAGAGGGAGCCGCGACCGAGGCAGGCAACAAGGCCGATGGCAGAAGGGCACGCAATAACCTGCTCCCCCACTGCGAGCGCGAAGAAGGCGAGCGCAATCCCCGGGGAAACCCAGCCCACAGGGACAAGCCGCCGGCGAGCCCCGCAGGCACCTCAACCACCCGGAAAGGAGCATTGTTCTGCTGATAAACAGCGATTTCGTACAGCGTTTCATCCGCCCGGCAGTCACGTGCAGCGTTTTGCAGCCTGTATAACTCGTCATAGCCCAGGTGCGCCGTGCCGATATCGGACGGTTTCCCGCGTCGAATAGTCGATATGGATGCCCGTCCTCGCCTCTAAGCGCGGTGCTGCCCGGGCAGCACTCCCAGCATCACCGAATCGGCACACAAAGCGAGTCATAGACCCACCCGCAGAAGACTTCACCCATCGTTGCCTTCATGATCCAAACACCCTTCAAATCAGCGAGGCAGCCTGATGCCACCTCGTCTCCTCCAGGGATCAAGGCCTTTCTCAGCCTGTTGGGGGACGACCGCTGCCAGTGTCGTTTACCAGGACGACAAACCGCGAGCGGCAGATCGAAGAGCGAAAGCGGCGGCCAACCACCCGCATATTTTCCTCAGAGAATGGTTGACGCCACCGAAAGTATCTGCATTTGATACTTTCGGTGGCATATCCTGATCATCCGGATGCCATAGCCAGCTTCTGGATGTGATTCAGAGCCACCTCAGCGAACTTCGGGCACGATGCCTCTCGCAATGCGTCGGGAAGCTGCTTCCCACCCCGTTTTGCCCAAAATGGCACCTGACGCTTCACCACACGCCCCACTACCTCGGGTGCCGACTTTTCTACTTCCACGAAGAACTCATCGCAGGTATAGACCTCATACTGGGTATCGTCGGACTCAAAACCCGTGTCTTCGGTGAGAAGAATACCCGCGTGGCAGGCTTCTGCCGCGTGGTGGACATGCCAGTCCCCCTCATCGGCGATGCCCTCTACCTGGCCTCCGGGATATACCGTGATGATCTCGTCAAAGATCTCTTGGATCTTTTTCATCAGCGATGAGATTCCAGCTCCGGGCCACTCAGGATGATCATCTCGGAGCCTGGCCCCTGCCTCGTTGATAACGTCCCAGGAAGTGTGGATCTGGAACATCCCGCCGCTGGACTCAACGCGCAAAAGGAAAAGCCAATCACGAAGAGTTCGGCTGTAGAGCACGTTGGCATCAACAAAAACACGTTGGGTCATAGTACAAGTTTGCACCATGACCCAACGTGCCTAGTTGATTGGAATATCAGGCAAGATCGTCGAGTCGGTCCTGCATATCCATCAATTCCAGCAGAGCCTCTCGGCGCGCTTCTTCCCTCTTGGCCTTGAACGCGATGACGTCGTCTCGCTTGAAGCGAGTATGGCTGCCAACCTTAGATGAAGGAACCTCGCCGTTCTTTGCCAACTTCAGGAGCGTCGGTCTAGAAACCCCTAAGACATCCGCGGCAGTATTGCTCGTGAGCTCATCGGGAAGAGTGCCTAAGGTGACGTGTCCATTGGCGGCAAGAGTACGGAATGCCTGGTCGATGATCTTGGAGAGTTCAGGAGGAAGCTCGCGCGTCTCGCCGTTGGTCATGACGGCCGCGAAACCTCTGATCCCGGCGGGGGTCGATTCCACTTCATGTCGAACGGTCGTGAGATCCTCAGTGCTGAGCAGAACGTCAGCTCTAAGTATTGTCGTAGTCACGGTTCCCGCCTCCATCATTTACGTTTTCGCGTGTTGTCTTACGTTGTCTGCAGTTGTCCTGTGTTTCTCACTCTAGCCCTTTTCACTTATAAGTGAAAGGGGCTGAAGCCAAAGTCACACCACCCGCCAACGAGGCACAAAAAACGCACCCCCTCGGCAGAAAACCAAGACACCCCGGCGAGCGCCTGCAGCAGGGCACCTGGCCAAGGGGAGGTGCTCCAGTTATTGACCCAGGAGCATGTCCACGAGGCAACATCCCCCAGTGTGAACTACTTCGAGGACGTACCATCGGCGAGCGCGCAAGCTCGGGAGCTCAGCCCGAGCGTTGAACCAGATTGAAGCCATCCCGCGAGCGCCACCGTCAAAGCCGAAGCCCGACAGCTGCGTCACCCCTGCAACCCTGCGGCCCCAGCCGCATCCCCAGTCCAAAGTCGCCCATTTGAAGCCGCCCAAGAAAGGTGATGACAACGCGGCCGAAACGCGTCGAAGCACAAGGACATACCGCCACCTGCGGCGAGCACAGCCCGAGGCAGCTCGAGGTGGATCAGTCCGAAACCACCGCGGCCAGCAAACGCTCTCCCCGCACCCCATCACATGATTCTGGTGCGTGTCCCCGAGCGCAAGAAGCCAGCAACGTCTGCGACAGATGCACGGCTCCCCCGGGTAGCATCATGGCCTGTATACATCAGACCGCATTTGGAATAAGGAGATACGCAAGAGCATGCCCACCACCGAACAGCCTATTGATTTAGCTCTCCTGGCTTTCGTCGAAGAGTTCCGAACAGCAGCCAAAGACACTCAGGCCCAGCACCACAAGAGTTTTCCAAATGCTGCTTGCAACTGGGCCAGCGAGATCCTGGGTCGGCTTCTGAGCGACAAGGGATTCGGGACCTGGCAACTGATCAAGGCCTCCGGTCGTCTCGATCCGGAGGGTTCGCCGCATACCCACGACTGGCTGGAAAAAGACGGCGTGCACGTTGACCCGACAGCAGGCCAGTTCAACGACCGTAAGATTTTTGCTGGCAAGGAGCTGCCCATTGCCCATCGAGGGGAGTCGCCGATCTGCCATGTTTTCGGGGTGTACGACAGCCGAGACGTTCTGGTTGAAGGTGTCCACCATTCTGCCGAAGGTGCGCACCGGATTATTCGTTCACGCCTTGGAATGTAGCTGGAGCACGCAGTCCAGATCGCAAGCACGACCCCTAAAGCGAGTCATAGACCCATCCGCAGAAAACTTCACCCATCGTTGCATTCATGACCCAAGCGTCCTTCAAGACAGCCAGGCGTTCTGCTGATGCCGCTTCGTCTCTTCTACGGATCAAGGGAATTATCAGCCAGGTGGGGGAGGACGGCCCGCGGTGTTAATTAGCATCCGGCAGAACGGCAGACCGCCAGATGAAGGTGAACGCGGTTGCTGCCAGAGGACAGAGGCGTACAGGGCCAGGCGTGAGGTGTTCGGGGAGTGCCAACTCCATATGCCCAATTAAGCCCACAAGTTCCATGGTCGTTAGTGCTAGTAAATGCGGATCCCGTGCAACTTCTCGGCCTGTTTGATCCCTGGGGTGTCGATGGCGATCGGCTCGGAGTCGACTTCGGAAATCTTTATCGTGCCCGAAGGCCACAGGGCGTAGCAGTGGCCTTGCCCTGTGCCGGCGGAACCAAGTTTCGATGGGTACAGCAGTCCGTCTGGAATCGACCCATCATAGAGTTCCGTGCCGGCGATCTGTTCAGCGATGAACTGGGTTATCCCTCGGGTGCCACCGGTGAGATCTGAGAGCGTTATCCGATCGGTGGTGAGATTCTGCGCCGCCAGGGAGTCTAGGTAGCGTTCGTTGATTGCGGCGATGGTGTCGGCCGAAGAGAGGTCTATGATCCAATGTGGGCTGATCTGAAGCTTGAAGACCTGGCGGTCCAGGCGCCACCCTGCGGGGATCGCGCCCTGCTTCATGGCGCCGTTCTCATCGAGCTCCTTGGCGATTTGCTTCAGCAGATCTTCAAGGCTCAAGCCGAGTTGGTTGGCGGTCTTTTGCATGGCATGGCTTTGGCGGTGGTTCTGCGCGGTCCAAGCCAACGATTCAATGATCGCGGTGGCGGTGTCTGCTGCCGCGTAGATCGTCTTGCCGGGCACATCAAAGCGCCCCCACGCAGCCCTGGTAGCGGGTGTTGCTTCAGCGTCGCGCGGTAAAGGGCTCACCGGCCCGTATTCTTTCTTGGCAACGCGATACCCGGTCATCAGCCCCTCCACGAGAGCGAAGCCGGTGACCGGGCAAACGGTTTGATTCATGCGGCGTGGGAATCCAAGACCAAAGCCTCGGCAGCAGCAGCCACCTGTTTGCGGTTGTCCTCGCGGATGGCATCGATCGGGGTGTCGTAGTTCAGCCAGGGGTTAGCACCCATGAACCAGGCACGGGCCACATGGATCGATTCGTTGTCGCACAGGTAGGTCAGCATCGAATGGGCGAAACGCAAACGAGTCACCGCTTGCGGCTTCGGCTCCGCGCTCCCGGCCTTGGCCCATTTATAGGCGTTGGACCGGTCAGTGTAACCAGCCATGGAGGTCACCAGCGTGGCTCCCAAGGCCTTGTTCAGCTCGTTGACCATCTCATGGAAGTCCATCCTCGCGGTGCTCGTTGAGGCGGCGTTCAAAGTAATGACTGACATGATCTAACCCCTTCCGTGGGACTTCCTGGATCACCCGCCCGAGTGATGCCTTCTAATGCCCATCCTAGGCGTCTCGAAGCATTCCGGCAACACTCTGGCAACACATCAGCGGTGAAACAGCCGCGGACCGGAAGCACCACAAGTACGCTACGTGGCCCCCACATCCGGAGGGACATACCGTCCAAGGCCTACAGCGAGGACGGGTTCGAATTCGAGTACTACCGGCGAGCGCAGGATCGAGTACTCACACAAGAACTTGCTCCCACCGGCGAGCGCGCCGAGGCGGGCTGACACAGGCGACAAGAGCCGAGCTATACCGGCGAGCGCAGCCCGAGAGAGTTCACGGAAATTCTGGACGTCCAGAAAACTCGAGGCCTCGCGACGATCACAAGCAAAGCTCCGGCAAAGACTCGGCAAGGCAACCCCTGGGCAACTCTGCCGAAACCATCGAAGTAGATGCAGCTGCTGCGGTGATGGCAGGGACACGCCATCCCAGCAAGCGCCCAGGCTCGGGCGTACGGCCTGTGCGAGATTTCGCCCGAGGCTCGCCCAGGCCTTCAACCAACGATTGAAAGTCATGTTCGAACGCCGAGGCTGGCCACTCGCTGGACCGACCGCACTCCCGGGGCGACCGGCATGGAAAGTCCCCCGACGGCCACCCGGGGGCCACCCGACGAGCACTCCGACCTTGACCCGTGAGAGAAGATTTATAAAATGACACTTGTGCAAAATTAGTTCAATGGATACGCTTGCTCCTGTCAGATCACCCATCCAGGAAAAGAGCACACCATGGCCCACGACATCGAAGTAGCCGCCAACGGCGACGCAGCGTTCTTCGCAGCCCGCCAGTCAGCCTGGCACCGCCTTGGAACCACCACCACCGAGGCGCAGACCGCCCAGATCGCACTGGAGCTCGCCCACCTCTCCGGCTGGGATGTACGCAAAGCCCCACTGACCGCCCTGGCCACCGGGATGGACGATGAAGAGCTGCATCTGCCCGTGGGCGATAAGTACGCCACCGTGCGGAACAACCCCTTTACCGGAAAGCCCGAGCCCCTCGGAGTCGTCGGCAAGGTCTACCAGCCGATCCAGAACGAGGAACACACCGAGCTGCTCAACACCCTCATCGACCAGTCCGGCGCCCACTTCGAAACCGCCGGATCCCTGCGCGGCGGCCGGGAAGTCTTCGTGACCATGAAGATGCCCGAGCACATGATGATCGGGGGCGTAGACCGCTTGGACTTGTACATCGCCGCCATGAACTCCCACGACGGCACTACGCCATTTCGCTTCGTGGTCACCCCGATCCGGGTGGTTTGCGCGAACACGCAGCGTGCCGCCTTGGCCCACGCCGTCTCGACGTTCAGCATCCGCCACACCAAGAGCGCCAAGAGCAACATCGAAGCCGCACGCCAAGCCCTCACCCTGACGTTCAAGTACCAAGACGAGTTCCAACAGGCCGCCGAACGCATGATCCAAGAAACGATGACAGAGGACCACTTCCAGCGGTACATCGACCACCTGTTCCCCGCACCGGCAAAGAACGCCAGCGACCGCGTGCGCGCCAACCACCGCGAGAAGACGCTCACCCTGAACATGCTCTTCACCGACGCACCAACCAACCACGAGATCCGCGGCACCCAATGGGCCGGCTACCAAGCCATCACCGAATACATCGACCACCACGCACCCACCCAACGCACCCAATGGGCCAACGACCCAGACGCCGCCCGCGCACTCTCCAGCCTCAGCAAAAACGCCACCAACCTCAAAGAGCGCGCCTTCAACCAAGCCACCACCTAAAAGATCTGGCGAACGCTAGAGGCTAAGAGCATCCACACGCAAAGGCCCGGGAGCCACGTCTTCCCAGTGTTGGAGAACAGGCCGACCAGTTCCCCGGTAGTTGTGGATGCGACCCCTATGGGACCGCATCCACAACTACCGGGGAACGCCGTCGCCACTGTCGGATCAGGCGTCCAGCCTCACCAGTCAACAGCGACGTACTTGGTTTCAGTGAAGTCCAAAAGCCCCTGATGGGCTCCTTCTCGGCCCAGGCCACTTTGTTTGACTCCGCCGAAGGGGGCCGCGGGGTCGGAGACCAGCCCGCGGTTCAGTGCCACCATTCCGCTTTCCAAACGCTCTGAGACCCGCAGCCCTCGACGGAGGTCTTCGGTGAAGACATAGGCGGCGAGGCCGTATTCGGTGTCGTTGGCCGCGGCAATGACTTCGTCGTCGTCGTCGAACGTGATGATCGAGGCCACTGGACCAAAGATCTCCTCGTTGACCATGCGGGCGTGGAACGGAACGTTGGTCACCACGGTGGGTGGGTAGTAGTAGCCGGCACCCACGGGGAGCTGGCCGCCGGTGAGAAGGCGCGCGCCCTGGTCAAGGGCGTCCTGGACCAGCGCGTGGACCTTGTTCACGCTGGGCTCATCCACCAGCGGGCCCACCTCGGTGGCCGGGTCGGTGCCCGGACCCACGGCGAGTGCGCCCATCCGTTGGGCCAGGCGGCTGGCAAACTCAGCCTGGATGCCGCGCTGCACGTAGATACGGTTGGCGGCCGTGCAGGCCTGGCCGCCGTTGCGCATCTTGGCGATCATGACCCCGTCGAGGGCCTTGTCTAGGTCCGCGTCGTCAAACACCAGAAACGGTGCGTTTCCGCCTAGCTCCATGGAGCATTTGAGCACGTTGTCCGCGGACAGGCGTAGCAGGTGGCGGCCCACGCTGGTCGAGCCCGTGAAGGAGAGCTTGCGGACCCGGGGGTCGGCGAGCATCGGGCTCATGACGTCGTTGGTCTTGCTGGTGGTGATCACGTTGACCACCCCTGCCGGGATGCCGGCGTCGATCATCAGCTGGGCGATCGCCAGTGAGGTCAACGGCGTCAGGCCCGCTGGCTTGAGCACGGCCGTGCACCCGGCTGCCAGCGCGGGCGCCAGTTTGCGGGTGGCCATGGCGGCCGGGAAGTTCCACGGCGTGATGAGGATGCAGACGCCGATCGGCTGGTGCTGGACCAGGATGCGGTTGGCCCCGGAGGGCGAGGTGGAGACTTCGCCGATGATCCGTACGGCCTCCTCCGCGTACCAGCGGAAGAATTCCGCGGCGTAGGCCACTTCGCCGCGGGCGTCCGGCAGGGCCTTGCCGTTTTCCAGGGAGATGAGGTGGGCGATTTGTTCGCTGCGCTCGGTCATGAGTTCAAAACAGCGGCTCAGTATCTCGGCACGCTTGCGGGGGGCTGTGGCGGACCATGCGGGCAATGCCGCGGCCGCGGCGTCGACGGCGACGAGGCCGTCCTCGACCTCGGCATCGGCAATGCCCGTGATCACGGAGGCGTCGGAGGGGTTGATGACGTTGATGGTTTTTCCGCCGGCGGCGTCCTGCCACGCTCCGGCAATGAGGAGCCGGCGGGGCACCACCAAACCGTCGATCTTGAGCGGTTCTTGGGTGGAGGTGATGGTCATGGGAGGGTCCTTAGGTCTTGGTGTTCAATGATGTGGGACGATCAGCGAATGGTGTGGTCGCCGGTGAAGGCTGCCTGCACTATCGAGGTGACGGCGTCCAGGTCCAGCGGCAACGGGTTGTTTTCGATCAGGCGCTTGGAGTTCATGGACAGCCGGGCAATCTGGTCGAGCTGGGATTCCTTCACGCCTAAGTCTTCGAGCGTGGCGGGCATGTCGATGGCGGCTATGACTTCGTCAATCGCGTCGACGCCGGCCATGGCGGCGTGCCGCAGGTCCAGACCCTGGGTGCTGCGGCCCAGTACTTCGGCAATCTCCGCCAGCTGGGGCATGATGGCGTTGAAGTTGTGACGGACCACGTAGGGCAGCAGCAGGCCAACGCCAATGCCGTGCGGGGTGTGGGTCAGGTTTCCCACCGGGTACTGGATGGCGTGGGCGGCGGCGGTGCCGGCATTGCTGAGCATGATCCCGCCGTAGAGGGCCGCCAGCATCATGTCAGCTCGGGCATCGGTGTTTTCGGGGTCTTTGTAGGCGGTGGCCAGGCTGCGGCCGACCAACCCGATGCCGTTCAGGGCCAGGGAGTCTGCCAGCACATTCTTGCCGACAAAGACCCGCTCGGTGGCCAGGGTGCTGGTGGGTTCCCGGGTGATGGCGGTGAAGGATTCGACCAGGTGGACAAAGGCGTCCGCACCGGTGGCCGCGGTGAGCGACGGCGGGCAGGTGTACGTCAACTCAGGGTCGCAAACAGCCGCGTATGGGATGATGTGGGGGCTGGAGATGCCCATTTTCATGCCGAGGTCCGGGTCTGAAACCACGGCGACGGCGGTGGCTTCAGATCCTGTTCCGGCCGTGGTGGGCAGTGCTATGACGGGTGTGACGGGGCCAGGGACCGCGAATTCGCCGTAGTAGTCCTTGGGTTCCCCGCCGTGGGCCAGCAGTACGGAGACCACCTTTGCCATGTCCATGCAGCTGCCGCCGCCGAAACCGATGATCGCGTCGATCTTCAGTCCCTGCAGTTCCGCCACGCAGGCCATGATCCCCGGGACGGGAAGTTCGGCCTGGGTATCCCCGTAGACCCGGACGGAGAGGTTTTTGGCCTCAAGGCTTGCCACCAGGTCCTTGAGGTCCTCCGAGACGGCCAGTCGCGGATCCGTACAGATGAGAACGTTTCGGCCCAGGCTGGCCGCGATGTTGGCAACAGCAAAGCGTTGCTGGGCGCCGACGACGATGCTCCGCGGGAGGCGAAGTACGCCATAAGTTGTGGGCTGGATGCCTGCTGCGTGTTCACACGACATTGTGTCTCGCTTCTCAAGATGGGTTCGGCGGCGCTTTTGAGGCCGTCGCATGCTCAATGCTTTCAGTGCGGAGTGAGTTGCACCATGGAGTTGAGTGCCATATTGAGGGCATTTATATGTTGATCGCTCACAGTTTCGGTATTTTCCGTGGCTTCTTGCCGTCCCGTCTCGACGTGGACGTCAGGACTTAGGGAAGCCCAGCCCGGCGGACTTCAGCCGCCACAGCCGGAGTGCCACATGGATATCCAGGGACCTGCCGCCCCGCCGCCAAGTGGCGCCAATGACGGTGTCGATCCGTTCCAGGCGCTGGCGAAGGGTGTTGACATGGAGGTGGAGGGACTCGGCCGCGGAGGCCGTGGAGGAGTCGTTTTCCAGGAATGTCCACGCGGTCAGGGCCAGCTGGGTGCCGCGGCGCTCGTCGTAGGCAAGTAAGGGGCCCAACTGGGCTTCCAGCAACTGGGTGGCGAAGGGGCTGTCCATGGCGCCGAGCAGCATCCCGGTGGTGCCCAGTGACGCACGGTCGGCGGCCTCGCCGTTGCGCATCAGTGCCTGCAGCGCGCGCACCACTGCCGAGGCTTCGGCGTGGGCGGCCGAGAGTTTTGAAAATCCGGCCACGGGGTCCGAGGAGCCGACGATGGCAACGATCCGCCGCCGCTTCAGCGCGTCAACTATCGCTTGGCCGGCGTCGTCCGCGGCCGTTGGCCCGGCGGTCTCTGAGGAGTTGGCGCGGCGGGGTGCCGGTTCAATGACGCAAAGGTGGGATTCGTGCAGGGCCGTGATGCCCGGCCTGCCGTCAGTGTGGCTTTTGAGGACGGCCAGGGCCCGCTGGCGCTGGTCATCGCTGACGGTCACCATGCGCACCACCAGTTGGGCGGTGTCGGCCAGGCCAAACCGCCCGGCGCGCCGCTTCAGCGCCTCGACGTCCACGGCGCGGGGGTTCATCAGGTCATCGACCAATTCCAGTTGCAACCGGTATTGTGCATCCTGGAACGTGCGCTCAAAGAGCAAGGCGGCGCTGAGCACCAGTGAGCTGCGCTCCAGCACGGCCAGCCCGGATGGGGCCAGGTCGCCGGCCACGATCAGGGATGCCAGGTGCTGGTCCCCGGCAATGGCAGCCATGACGTTGTATTGGCCGCCGTCGAGCGTGAAGGGAACTGCCAGCTTGGCAGCGGCCGATGCCTCGGCGGCGCTCAGGGCCGCAGCACTGCCAAAGTCGCCCCGTGGTGCCAGCCCCGCCATGGGTTCGCCGGTAGATGTCACCACAAAGACTTCGCGCCCCAGTGACCTTGTGAGCACCCACAAAAGGTTGGGCAGGCTGTCGGCTGCGGCGAGCGTTTCGACCATGCTCTTGTCCAGTTCGGCCAGCTCTTCCAGGGCACGCACATGGGCGAGGTTCTCACTCTGCGCCCTGTCCAGCCGTGCCAAGGTCTCGGCCATTTCGCTAAAGTGCCTGGCGTTTTCAAGGGCCACAGCGGCATGGGTGCCAATGGACTCCATCAGGGCAATGTCGTCGCGGCTAAAGAGGTGGGCGTGGCGGTCCGCGACCATGAGCGCCCCGATGACCTGTCCCTCGACCCGCAGCGGCACACCCATGATGGCCTTGACCCCTTCGGCGGCCACGGCGGAGTCACTTAACTTCAGGTGCGACTTCGATGCATCAGCCAAGTAGTCCGCACTTTGTGCGGGGGAGCCGCCGGTGGCCACTGCCCCCAGCACGCCTTCGCCCAGGGGGATGCGGATGTTGCGAAACAGGGCCGTGGTGGCACCGTCGGTCACGCGGATGAAGGATTCATTTGTTTCGTTGTCGTTCAGGCTCAGGTAGGCGATGTCGCTGCCAATCAGGGCCCGGGTACGGCGGACGATTGCCGTCAGAACGGCCTCGACATCCCTGATGCCGGTCAGGTCCGTGGCCGTGTCGTAGAGGACGCGCAGCAGGCCTTCCCTGCGGCCGGCCTCCCCCAGCCGGGCATTGAGCTGGCGCACCGCCTCCACGGTGGCCGCATCGAGGACATCCCCGGCCACCAAGATGGCCAGGCGTTTCTCCAGCACAGGGACGGACAGGCCGTCTCCCAGTTCGGCCAACAACTGGCTCAGCGATTCACCCGGGAGCCGAGTGCCTGCAGCGTCGGGGTCGTTGGTGATGTCGTCGTCGATGGCGCTCATGCCTCCCATGGTAGGTCAAGGGCCGCTTCGTCTTCATGGCGCATGAATCCGAGGCGGCCCTTGGCCCTGAACGCCGGGATGCCGTGGACACCCTTGTCCACCACGTGGTTGCCAAGGAGTGCGTCTCTTTACCTTTGCAGGTCCAGAGTGTTCATTGCATCCCACTTGGCTACGAAATGGCTTTGCCGGGGTTGAGGATGCCTTGAGGGTCGAAGAGGTCCTTGATCTTTCGCTGGAGCTCCCGGACGCTGCTGGATTGCTCCAGGTGCAGCCATTTGAGCTTGTACTGGCCGATCCCGTGTTCCCCGGTGATGGTGCCGCCCAGTTCCAACGCCTTGTCCATCGATTCGTTGAGCGCGGCATGCAGTGCGGCATCGGTTGCCTCGTCCAGTTCCGGGGCCCAAAACATGGGGTGGAGGTTGCCGTCGCCGGCGTGGGCGATGATGCGCACCCCGACGCCGTGGCGGGACGCCATCTCCTGAAGCGCCGTGACGTAGTGGACCAACTGCGAACGCGGGACTGCAATGTCCTCCCCCACAGAGACCTCCGATTCGGCTTCCATCCCGCGGCTGTGCCTGCGCAGCTCCACCAGCCGGGCAGCCTCGTCCGGGTCTTCTAAGTTGACCGTTCCGCCCAATCCGGTCAGCGCCTCCATGGCGATGTCCGTTTCCTGGACTGCGGCCAGGCCGTCGAACTGGGCGAGCAACAAGGCTGTGCCCCGCTGGGCCAGATTGCTGCCATTGCGGGAATCCAGCTCCTGCAGGGAGGGCCCGTCCAGCAGTTCCAGGATGCACGGCTGTACACGCTTTGCACCCAGCGCCAGCACGCCGGCGGCTGCGGCCTGCACATCCGGGAAGAACACGGCCAGGGTTCGCACATCGGTGGGCAGGTACTTCAGCCGCACCGTAGCCCCCACCACGATGCCGAGCGTCCCCTCCGAGCCGACAAACAAGCTCGTCAGATCGTACCCGGCCACCCCCTTGAAGGTGCGGTGGCCGGTGTGGATGAGTTCGCCGTCGGCCAGGACCACGTCAAGGCCCAGCACGGCATCCCGAGTCACCCCGTACTTTGCACACCTCAGGCCCCCGGCGTTTGTGGCCACGTTCCCGCCAATCGTGGACACCTTGTAGCTGGCGGGATCCGGCGCGTACATCAGCCCATGTGGCTCCGCAACCTTGTTCAGGTCCGCGTTAACGACGCCGGGCTCCACGCGGGCTACCTCGTCCTCCGGGTTTAGCTCCAGGATCCTGTTCATCCGCTCTAAATCAAGCACCACACAACCGCGAGTGGCATTGGCTCCGCCCGAGACACCCGTCCCGGCTCCGCGCGGCACCACCGGTACGCCGTGACCGGTAGCCAACCGCATCACGGCTTGGACGTCGTCTACCGACTCCGCCCACACCACCGCCAGCGGCTCCTGATAGTCCGTGACCGGCCCGCGGTCGGTAGCGAATTTTTTCAGGTCCGTGGTCTCTTTGCTGACTTGGTCCGGCCGCACCGCCGAAAGAAGGGCATCGCGGATATCGGTTTCGAGGTGGGTGGTGGCAGTCATGTTCGTCCGATCTTTGGATTGGTCGGTGGCACCCTGGTCTTCGCGGCCCGGGCGGATGGTTTTGTTGCCGTTGCAGGGGCGCCAGGAACCACAACGTCCGCCAGGGCTGGGCCGGTAACTGCCGGTGCCTGCCCGGGCGGACGTTGTGGTGGTTGAATGCGTCAGTGCTTGAAGGGGTGCCAGACTTAGCGCTGAGCCTCAAGGGGTGCAGCCTCAAGCTGTGGCTGTAGGTCCGCCGGCGAAATCTCCAAGCTAGATTCCTTGTCCGAGTCATGGACAAGATCGCTCTTGAATGTCTCGGGCATCTTCCACACTACGATCAGGACAACGATCGCGACCAGCATGGTATAGATGCCCGGCGACGCCTGCACGCCGGTCCGTGAAATCAGGTACGTGGCCAGCAGCGGCGCGGTGCCGCCGAAGATCGTGTACCCCATGTTGTAGCTGATGGTTGCAGCACTCAGTCGGGTGCGAGTGGGAAACAGCTCCACCATGGTGATGCCAAAGGCTCCCCAGAAAATTCCGAAGATCATGCCGATTACGG
The DNA here is from genome assembly GCF_045798555.1 of Paeniglutamicibacter sp. MACA_103. Lineage (NCBI taxonomy): Bacteria > Bacillati > Actinomycetota > Actinomycetes > Micrococcales > Micrococcaceae > Paeniglutamicibacter > Paeniglutamicibacter sp. MACA_103. The sequence goes on from NZ_JBIXLN010000051.1 coordinate 13,450, forward strand.
ACTGGCCAATCAGCGCCGGCCAGAAGGTTCCGAATCCGGCGAACCAGAAGGCCGGGAGGTACAGGACAATGGTTGCGACGATGGCGCCCAGGAGCACCGGGCGGCGGCCGAGCTTGTCCGAGAGCCCGCCCCCGATCCAGAAGAAGACAAACGCGATGGTCAGGGCGATGCCGTTGCTCAGCAGGGCCTGGTCCTTGGGCAAGCCGGCCCCGGTGGTCAGGTAGCTGACGAAGTAGCCACTGAGAGTGTAGAAGGCAAGGCTGGAAATGGCGGCCAGGGCAAACGTTTGCATGATGGCCGTCCGGTTGGTCCGCCCCGCTTCCAGGATCGGGTTCTTGACAACTCCCGTGGCCGCCTTCGCTTCCTCAAATACCGGTGACTCCTCCACCTTCCAGCGGATGTAGAGGCCGACCAAGGCCAACGGTCCGCCGATCAGGAAGGGAATGCGCCAGGCCCACTGGTCGTAGGTGACCTGCCCCAGTCCGTTGATGAGCGCCATGACCAGCAGCGCCACGGCCACGGACGGAATGGCTGAGAACGAGTAGGTGAATGCGACGTAGCGTCCCCGCTTGCCCTGCGGTGCGTGCTCGGCCACGAAGGTGTTTGACCCAACCGTCTCACCGGCTGAGGAGAACCCCTGGACCATGCGGCAGATGATCAGCAGGATCGGTGCCAGGATGCCAATCTGCGCATAGGTGGGCAGGATTCCGATGGCCATGGTCGCCCCACCCATGATCAGGATGACGGTGACCAGGATCTTGCGGCGGCCGATCTTGTCGCCCAGGGCGCCAAAGACGAATGCACCAATGGGTCGCATGAGGAACCCGACTGCGTACACCGCAAAAGTGGCCAGGATTCCCGCGGTGGGATCGTCGGATGGAAAGAACAGCTTTGCAATGATTGCCGCCGAGTAGGCGTACACCACAAAGTCATACCATTCGACGAACTGTCCCAGCGCAGCTGACCTGATTACTCGTTTGAGGGAAGCGCTCGCTGGATCCGTACCAGTCGGCTTCGCTTCGCTCCTGCTTGATCCTTGCATGATTTCTCCGAAAGTCGGGCCGTGCGTTGATATTGGGGTTTATGAAAACGTCCGGGAGGTGCCGGCAAGTGCCGGCTCCTTGCTGCCGTGGAGGTTGGCGGCCGCGACGAAGCGGAGGCCGGAACGGGTGAGTGCGTCGGCGGTGCGCTGGACCGAGCCGTGCTTCTCCAGGTACAGCTGGCGCATGATGGCCATGTCGCCGCTGCTCTCGAGGTCTTCCTGGGTGCGGAAGTAGTCGAAGAAGTCCGAGGGGTGGTTGAGCTTGTCTTCGATATCCGGGTCCGCACCTTCGTGCTTGGCCGCGACATTCGCCACCGTCGCGGCGATGTCGATGATCTCGTCACGCCGCAGGTACGGCTGGCGTACCGTGCTCTTGTACGTTTGCGTGAGGTGGTGTTCGATCCGGACCTGGTCCCGGTAGCCAAAGGTGTCGCGGATGGCCGCGATTTCGCGGATGGTGTCCGCGTTCACTGAGTTGCTGATGTTCAAGCCGATCAGCGGCGTGCGGCCGTCTGCGTTTTCCATGAGCTTGGCCATCATGAACGTGTAGGCGGCACCGTAGGAGCTGTCGTGGCCGGCGTACCAGACCGATACCTTGAACTCGGTTTCGATGCCGATCTGGTTCAGGAAGTAGCCGATCAGCAGCTGTCCAGGGGCGATGTTGAGCACCTGGCGTACACCGTTAGTGGTGTAATGGTGCAGGTACTCATCCAGCCACTCCAAGGGCTGGTCGTTGGGCATGCCGATGCCGGCGAAGTAGCCGGCGAGGACGTCGGCGCTGCCAATGTTGACGTTGGAGCCGTCGGTCCCGTTGGTGTTGAGGGTTTCGACATAGCTTGCGCCGATGATCTGCATGGCTGCGGCGAACGCGAGCATGTCACCCTTGTCCCCCAGCGATTCGTTCATGTTCCGCACGCGGATGTAGCGCCCGGGCATGATCTCGCGTTCCCGGATGGCGCGGCGGGCCTCATCCATGAGCCACGGGAAGAAGTTCATTGCGCTGATCTCAAGCGTGACGGCGTTCTCGCTTGCGACGGGTGCCGCGCCGGGTCCCAGGATGCGCTCGGTGTATTCCTCCATGCTGACGAAGGTGCCGGCGTCGCGCTGTTCCTCCAGCCACTGCAGGTCCGCCAGGTAGGGCGAGTCCATGTTGGCAAGGCGCTGCTTGAGGTTGCCGAGGTCGCGGGCGCTTTCTGCCTTGGCGTTAATGTCCGCGACCGTGCCGTACTTGTTGATGACGTCGAAGAACGATTTTGTCATCGGGTTGTTTTTGTCTGCCAGGAAGCTGTTGATGGCTGCGGCGGCGGACGGGTTGCACTGAAGTACGTTGTTTTCCATTTCGAATGTCTCCTTTGACACTTGACCCGCAGGCAATTTCACTGCGGATGGGCTTGCAGATTGCTTGGTGGTTACTGCTTCTGGAGTTGCTTGACAGTGCCGGTGACCGAGACCTGGTGGGCAATGGTCATGGCGTTGGGGCTGAATTCAACGGCGGCCTGGCGGATCTCGTCAAGGTCTTGTTCCGAGGCGTCCGCATCGACCTCGATCTCGTAGACGAGGCCGTCCATCTCAACCTTTGCATCGTCGCGAAGGTTCATGAAGCCGGCCAGATCGAGGCTTCCCTTCATAGTCACGTTAAGGGATCTGACTTCGATATTCCGCATGGTTGCGTTGACCATGAAACCCACCATGATGCAGGCACCGACGCCTGACATCAGGTATTCCTGCGGGGTGGGGCCCTGGCTTTGTCCGAGCAGCTGCGGCGGCTCGTCGACGACCCAGGTGAAGTCGCGCTGGATTTCTTCGCCACCAACGTTCATGGGCAGGGCGGTGACTTCGGCCCGCACACCGGAAATCCAATCCAGGCGGACACCGTAGGAGGCGATGCCGGCGCTCGGTGTGGCCGTGATGGCCCCCTTTGCCCCGGCAAGTGCCTTGATGTCTACGTTGTTCAACATTTCATTTGCTCCGATACTGATTTGTTTGTCTGAGGTCACTGCATCTGCGCTCTTGTCCCGGTTGCTCTGCCCGGGGGGGCTGCGTGTGTTCCATGTTTTCAAGGTCGAGTGATCTGCGCCATGGAGCTTGATGCCATATTAGGGATAAAACTGTGTAACCTATCCACATACGTTGATGGGGATTTACTCATCGAGCTGCCACGAGGCTCAGAAAACCGCGACAGCCGGCCTCTTGGGGCGGCGGCTGTCGCGGCAGGATTGCTTGTTGCGGCGCCTGCCACGGTCAGGCCAGGGACTGGATGCGGCTCCAAACATCTGGATCGACCTTGATGCCGGCAATCCCGCTGGCGTGGCGGATCCGCTGGGCGCGGTCGCCGGGCACCAGCACCGGACGGGCGGGATCGGACGGCTCACAAGCCCGGACAAGGTCAAGATAGGCCGATACTGCACCCGGCTGCGCCGCGGGTTCGACGACGATGAACACGTCACCCTTGTTGCACACCTGCGTTGAGTCCAGTGTTCCCCTGATGTCCGTCCCCATCGACGTGCCGGTCAGTGAGGCCACAAGGACCTCAAAGGCCAGGCCGAGGGCGTACCCCTTGGCCTGACCGAACGGTGCGATGGCCCCGTTCTTGGCGGCGGATGCGTCAAGGGTCGGATCCCCTTGGCCGTCCAGCGCCCAGCCGGGCTCGAGCGCCTTGCCCCGGTTGGCGTAGTCGTGGACCTTGCCCATGGACACAACCCCCGTTGCCATGTCCAAAACGAAGGGGTGCGGCTCCGCCGGCACGCCGATCGCCACGGGATTGGTGCCCAGCAGCGCCTTGCGCCCGCCCCAGGGGTGGACCAAGGCCTCGCTGGTGGTCAGCGCAATGAGCACCTGGCCCTTGCGAGCCACGTCCTCGGCATAGATTGCCAGCATGCCCAGGTGGTTGCTGTTGTTGATTGCAGCAAGGGCCACGCCGGTCTTTTTAGCCTTTTGCGAGATCTCCGTCAGGGCCTTTTCGGCCACCACAGGCCCCAGGCCGCGTTCACCGTCCACAGCCAGAAAGGCGTCACCGCGCCATGCGGAGCGGCCCGTGGTGACGGGATCGGCCACACCGTTGGTGATGCGTTCGATGATGCGGGGAAGCCGGAGCAGGCCGTGCGAGGGATGGCCCCTAAGCTCGGCCTCGACCCACAGGCGGATCTGGACTTTGGCGTTTTCTGCCGATGCACCTGCTCGGATGAGGGCCTGTATGGACACCTCTGTCACTTCGTTAACGGGAATTAGCACTTGTCCTCCAAAAACTGGGCTCACGACCTAACAGCCACGCAATGAAAGCGTGGGGTGGGTAAGCAGATGGGGAGACAGGCGGGAGCATGCCGCGCACATTCAAGGTGACTCAAGTCACGAACGGTCTTCGTAGGAAAAGACTTTACCCAGAAGGAACGCCCGCGTCCACACCATTTCACTCCAAGACGTTCGACCTATTCCAATCTTGGCCGAATTAGTGGGACTTCGTCCCCCTGGCCAGGCCGGCGCGTGCCCATTCTTGGGAAGCCCGAAGTCTCGCGGTGCCACAGGTCCGCGAGTCTTCGGGGAGCGCCTAGAGTTCCAGCCCGGCTTCAGCAAGGTCGGCCTTGATCAAGGCGATTTCCGCCTCGCCCGGCTCCGCCAGGGGACGCCGGACTACCGAGCTGGACAGGACACCCTGCCACTTGAGAATTTGTTTGACAGCCACCGCGCCCTGCACGCGAGTCATCGTCGCCCTGACCAACGGATCCAGCTCAAAATGTATGCGCCGAGCAGCGGCAAAGTCCCCGGCCGCAGCGGCGTCGACGAGCGCACGGAACGGGGCGGCGGCAACGTTTGCCGTGACACTGAATAGCCCGACGGCGCCGGCGGCCATCAGCGGCAGCGTCAACCCGTCGTCGCCCGAGTACACGTCAAGGTCCGTGTTGGCGAGCACGCGCGTGGTTTCGGAGAAGTCGGCCTTGGCGTCCTTGAGCGCAACGATGCGCGGGTGGTCGGCCAGCTTGATGATGGTTTCGGTCGCGATGGCAACCCCGGCACGGCCGGGGATGTCATAGAGCATGACGGGCAACTCGTTGGAGTCGGCGATGGCCTCAAAGTGGGCCTGGATGCCAGCCTGGCTGGGTTTGTTGTAGTACGGGGTAACGAGCATCAGTCCGTGCACGCCCAGAGCGGCCGCCCGCTTCGAGAGGCTGACGGAGTGGCGGGTGTCGTTCGTGCCGGTGCCAGCGTAAACGTTCGCCCGGTCCCCCACGGCATCCAGGACCGCGGAGAACATGCCCAGGTTTTCCTCGTCCGTCAGGGTGGAGGTTTCGCCCGTGGTGCCAGTGACCAGGATTCCGTCGCAACCGTCGTCCACCAGCTTATTGGCCAGCGCGGCGGCCCGCTTGTAGTCCACTTCGCCGTCGGCGGTGAAGGGGGTGATCATGGCGGGCGCGAGCGTGCCAAACGGGCGGGGCGTGGTGGACGTCTCAATCATGGAGAGTAGATTACCCGGCTTCTTCCTGAAACCTTAATCACGCCATCAGCGAGGGGGCCTGGCGGAGCAATGCGTCCGGCCTACCCTGCGAACTGGTCGGCCTGTTCTCCAACACTGGGAAGACGTGGCGGCCGCCCGGGGAGCCGGTCCGGGTGAACGTCCACGATTTTCCCGACCCGGCCTGGGCAAGGCCAGCCCCTATGGTGAATATGACGTCGCTGCCAATGACGGGTGGGCGTCAGTGGGCACCGACCACGGCACCTCGACGTTCTCGGTGGAAACCATCAGGCGGCATGCTTAGGAACACTCCGATGCATAGTTGTCTGACTGACGGAGCCGTCATGCTTCGGGCCCTGAAAGCCCGAGAACAGCCGTTCCAACAACAGCTTTTCGAGTACAGAAAGTAGACATCTACTTAACAGAACATGAGGCTTCCGAATCACGTGAACCACAATCGATGCAATTAGTTAGCCTCATACGCACGCCGGGTCAGCATCTCTATGGTGTCCCATGCCTGCTTATCCACCACTCTCAGCTCAACATCCCCCGTGCCGAAGTGCCCGATACTGGAAACATCACGCATAAAACCTTCCTGGATCTCAACAGTAGAGGGGTCAAGCTTGAGGTAAATGAGCAGATTACGAGACTGAGGATGAACCTCAGCGCATGCAAAGTTCTTCAACCGCCGAAACGCGAAATAATTCTTCCGCTCGTTCTTAACAACATCGTCACCCAACGACAGCGCGAAGGCCTCGAAGTCCGCATACAGCCCCTGCAGCTCACTATCTGCCTGAGCCAAATGGTCGGCAACAGTCTTTTCACGGCTTAGCCGCGGACCGCCCCCAGGCACCACCGTCGAAACACGCCGCTGAGATGAACTCGACGCCGCTGTCGTTGTCGTTGTCACCAGCTCCACCGCGAGAAGCTCGCTACCAAAGTCTCGATAACGAACAAGCTCAACGTTTCGGTCGATCTGCCGAACAGCATGCTCGTCATACCGCGTGAAATCATTCGCCACACAAATCAACCGAGGCGCAGACCAATCAATACCAAGAGCCACTTCACGACCCAGACAGCTCTCCACAAGGATCTGAAACTCGCCCTGATGATCCATCAACCAATCAAGGTAAAACAGACCCTGATTAATGACGTTCTCGTTGGTCGTGCGCTTGTACTCAAGAATGACTGGAGACCCGTTTTCATCCAGGCCCAAAGAATCAATCCGACCACGATGAACCTTCCCCGTGCCATGCTCACTGGCCAGAAAACGAATCCCGAAAATCGTCTCCAGGTTCGACTCAAGCAACTGCTGAAGATCCCGCTCCAAAGCCACACTGGACGACATCAACTCAGTAGCCGCCCCCTCAACAATCCGAAACAACTTCAGATCAGCCACGACGCCGCACCCACCTCAAAAACGACCCCAACCCAGTCATCACATTTCCAACCTCTCATCTAAAACCCACCATTCACACTGCAACTACCCAAGGGGACATACCGCACTCGCCGAGGACGAGATGTCTCGAAAGACCATCAGATCCTTCCAATGGGATCGTCCCTCAAGCCGTTTAGGAGCTTCCTGCCTGGTGAGATAAATCCAAGTCAAATACACGTCACCGTAGCGTTTGTTGTCAACGACCCGAGAGTTGCGCATCTCGACCTGAATGCGCCCGGTGGCGTCCTCGAAGGGATCACCGCGATATTCTCGCACTGACTTGATCTTGTTGAGCGGTACGGATTCCGCCGCGAGCAGTGGCTTCCCCGGGTTGGTCTTGGCGAGTCGTGCCATGTCCTCGAAGGGATATGGGCTGTTACGATCCTTGGCCCGGCGGCGCTTGACCGGTGGGACGCTGGTCAAAGCCCCCATCAGCGGGGCTGGATTCCCATCCATAGCGAGGGGAACTCCTTCGTAAATAGCGACCCGACCAAGATGCATTGTCCGTATTTGAGAAGCGTCCAGATTGAATCTGTTAGATATTTGACATGATCTTATCCTGCATCTGGCGGGCCAAAGACGGATACGGGGACCGCCGGGCCGCGGGTAGAAACCGGGCGAGCGCAGGCAGCTAGCGGCCCCAGATCAGCAGCAAGCAGGAATTCTGGACGTCCAGAAAAATCATGTCGAAGGACGCGCAAAATCCGCGCCAAAATAGGGAATTTCGGCTCATTCACACATTCTTGCCTAAAGTGTTGACACGTGACAAGTCTTTTAGTAAAGTCGTATTTGTCAGATCAACCGAGCAGGAGGCACATCGAGTGCGACACGCAAAGCAGGTGCAAAAGCTCTTCCCAGAGCTGGAGCGCCAAGGGTTCCGGATCAAGGCGACAAAGTCCGGCTGGATCATCTATCCACCAGACAAGTCGAAAGCCACGATCGGGACGCATAGAACCCCCAGCGATCACAAGGCATGGAACAACTTCCAAGCCGATCTAAAACGGGCAGGGTTCATCGAACCGAAGTGAACCGGTGGCCGCCGGATAACCCCGGCGGCCACCCACCCCCCTCCTGACAACACGAAAGGCACACCATGCCCACCTGGTACACCCACACCCACCTGACGCTCCCCATCCCGCTGGCCGAAGATTCCCAGCTGCTGGAGCTGACCGAACACCTGACCAGCTTCGGAGTATCCGCGAGCGTTGCCCCCGACAACCTGGCACAGATCACCATCTCCCTGGCAATCCAGGCAAACGACCACCTGGACGCCGCCACCCAGGCCACCACCCTGCAATCCACCGGCCCCCTGACCGGCGCTCAGATCACCACCCTGACCGTGCGCACCGAACAGGACATGGAGGACTACCTGAACGCCCCCAGCATCCCGGAACTGGTCGGCCTGACCGACATCGCCGGAATGGCTGGAGTCTCGCGCCAGCGCGTGCGCGACTTGTCCATCAAGGATCCCGCGTTCCCACCGGTCGCAGTAAACACCGGCACCATGAGCCTGTACCTCAAGGCCTCGGCCGAACACTGGGCCGCCAGCCGCCACCCCACCACCGGACGCCCCAAGACCCTGTAAAAACCCCTCGCGGGCACGACCGAAACCAGAAAATCACTGGGCTATCCCAGCAGCAGAAACCAAGAAGGGAACGAACACCATGCACGAGGAACCCACCTGGACCAAGCCCTGCACCTGCGGCGCACAGATCTCCCGTTGGCACGGCCAAGGCGACGTCACGTGTCACCGCTGCGGCACCGAGTACAACACCTTCGGGCAGCGCCTGCGTCCCGGGTGGAGGGCCAACCCCTCCACCCGGGACGAGGAAATCGGCGACCTCGAAGGCTTCGAAATCGCCCACGCCAACGACCACTAACCAGAGGGGACATACCATGAGCCAGATCATCGAAGACGAACACCTCCAGACCCTCCTGGAAGAAGCAGAACAACACCACAACGACGAAGTCGCAGCCCGCACACCCGGCACCCAACCATCAACCGCGGCCGTCAACTACTGGCAGATGGCCCAAACCATCCGCCGCTTCCTCAACAGCCCCCACACGCCCAAATAACCCCACGGCGAGCGCCCCACCCGAAGCCCACAAACTGTCCCCCTCCCCAACAATCATGGAAGAGGAAGCAACACCCACCAACACCCCGAACAGCGCCCACAACCTCGGAGAACAACCCATGACAGCCACCCAAAACATCCACCCCGCCAAACCCCTCACCCCACCACCCCAGGAGCCAGCCATGAACACCACCGACCACACCTCACACGTCACCGTCCACAAAAACCCATACGTCTACCCGCCTTGGATCGTCTCCTACGGAAACATCCACATCGGCTCAGCCCACAGCATCCACATCGCCCACACCGCCGCAGAAATTACCGCCCACTACTCCCGCATCATCAACCCACCCAACTGCCACGCCACCTACCTCATCAACAACGTCCAACAAGACATGACCACCCACGGCTACCGCGAATACTGGACCCCACCAACACCCCGAACCCAAGCACACCTCGCACCGGCCATCACCCTCGCCGCATAAACACCCGCCGCGCTCTGGGGAAGGAGTTATGCCTCATGAAGTTTGACGATGACTTTATTGCCAGGAATTTCGTTTGGCTCCAGCCTCACAGTGTCAGGGTTAAGCGGTACCACGGTGACAGAGCAAGTCAGCTCGATTGCGTAGGGGTCCGGCAGCCCCGACGTTTCCAACGCCCCATCCGTAGGCCAGCTTGTGGGCCTCCAGGACGAAGAAGGTCTCGGTGGCGGCAACCCCGTCAATGAGCTGCAAGCGGTCGTAGAGCAGTTCGGTGTAGTGCTCGAGATCCCGGCAGACGACCTCGACCATGACGTCGTAGCTGCCGGTGGTCAACACGACATAGCTGGACTCGGTGAGCTCGGCCAGTTCCGCGCAGACCTGGCGGGCCTTGCCCGGGGTACAGCGCACCCCGATGAGGGCCAGCCGGTCGAAGCCGATCGACAGCGGGTTGGCGATGCCCACGATCTGCAGCACCCCGGAGTCCTCCAACCGCTGCACGCGGTAGCGCACGGAGGAGGCGGGGATCCCGGTTTCCTCGGCGATCTCCTTGAAGGACTTGCGTCCATTGAGCTGCAGGGCGGCAATGAGCTGTCGGTCGACGTCATCGATCTCGGTCATGGGGGTTCCTCCGATGCGGCATGTGGTGGTGCCGTTACATGCGGCCACCCTGATGTAGGGGCCCTGGGTGCGGCAGGGCCCGCTTCTTTGGCAAAAAAGAGGTAGGGCTGTGGTGTACTTCCGTATCACCACAGCCTTACCTTAGCCGAGGTGGATAACACCGGTGCGCAGGTCGGTCATGTCGAGCAGCGTGTGGACGCCGCCGATGCGGCCCCAGCCGGTGCCCTTGCCGCCGGCCCCGCCGAACGGCATGTTGATGTCCCACCAGCCGTTGGAGTCGTTGACGACCACCTGGCCAACTTCCATTTCTTCGATGAAGCGGAAGGCGCTGGCCATGTTCTGGGTGAACACCGCACCCTGCAGGCCCAGTGCATCGGCATTGGCGATGCGCAGCAGGTCATCGTCGTCCTCGCCAACGATGATCGGCAGGATCGGGCCGAAGGACTCTTCGCGGCCCAGCAGGCTGTCTTCGGTGACGTTGTCGACCACGGTGAATTCGTAGTAGAGGTTGGTCGGGAAGTCAGGGCTGCGCTGGCCACCCATGAGGATATCGAAGCCGCGTTCGCGGGCATCGGCGATGTGGGTGTCCATCTTGACGGCAACCAGCTCGTTGTTCAGCGGGCCCAGGTTGGTGCCCTCGGCAAACGGATCGCCCAGCTTCACGGTGGCCTTCGCGTACTCGAGGACCTCCTTGACGAATGCCTCGTGGACGTCCTTGTGGACGATCACGCGCTCGGTGGCGCAGCAGACCTGGCCGGCGCAGAAGAATGCACCGTCGACGGCCTTCTTGGCTGCGCGCTTGAGGTCTGCATCGGCCAGCACGACGACCGGTCCGTTGCCGGAGGCTTCCATGATGGAGCGCTTGAAGCCCGCGGTGGCCTGGATCTTCGCGGCGGTCGCGGAGGAACCGATGAAACCGATGGCGTCGATGCCTTCGTGCGAAACGAGCTTGGCGCCGAAGTCGCCTTCACCCGGAAGGATGGAGACGAGGCCCTCGGGGACGCCTGCCTCGATGAGGCACTCCATGGCTGCCAGCACCGTCAGTGCGGTGTTGGCTGGCGGCTTGACCACGTGGGCGTTGCCCGTGGCCAGGCCCGGAGCAATGAACTCCGCGAACATCAGCAGCGGGAAGTTCCATGGTGTGATGATGCCCCACACGCCAACGGCTGCGCGGAAGGTGAACATGCGCTTGTCGGTTTCGGTGGACTGGATGGTCTCGCCGTTCAAGCGGATGGCGTCTTCTGCGTGCAGGTGGAAGAGCTGGGCGGCTTCGGTGATGTCGGCTACCGACTCGGCCAGCGGCTTGCCCTGTTCGCGGGTCTGCAGTGCGGCAAGCTCGTCGATGCGGGCTTCGAGTGCGTTACCGATCTTGTGGCAGATTTCGGCACGCTTGAACACGCCGAGCTTCTGCCAAGCGCCCTTGGCCTCGTGGGCCTTGGCAACTGCCCGGTCCATGTCGGCTTCCGTGGGAAGCGGGAACGAGCCGACGATTTCACCGGTGGAGGGGCTGGTGACGTCGTAACGCTCCTGGCCGCTTCCGTCTGAGTATTCCCCAGCAATGAAGAGCTGTGCGCTCGTGGGCGCAGATACAGCGGTCATGGAATCAAGATCCCTTTCAAGAGGATGGTCTGATGTTGATGATGTAGATCACTATAGCCCGAATCCAGCGAAGGTCAACAAGATCTTCTGACCTATATTGTTGTAAAAACAAGATAAGCTCGAAGTATTGACTTTTACAACAACTTTGACAGGCTATGACGTGACTCACTAAAGATCACTCGATTGGGAGAAGCAAGTATGTCTGAGCAGTTGGCTCCAGCAGAGAGCACGGAGCAGTTACCGAAGAAGATGCGGTGGTGGGATGGCTTTGCCATGTCCATGACCATGCCGGCGGCATTGATTGCCACCCTCGGCGCATCCATTGCCGACCTCGGGGGTTGGGGCGCGGCGGTCCTCTGGGCCATCTCCATGCTCATCGCCATGGGCGTTAACTGGATCTATACCGAACTTGCCACGATGTTCCCGGATTCCTCCGGCGGCATCACCCATTATGCGGCCGAGGCCTGGAAGAAGCATGCACCCTGGGTCGCACCGCTTGCCAGCGTCGGCTACTGGTTCCCCTGGGGCACCAACCTAGCGACCTACGGCGCCATTACCGGTGCGCTGATCCAGGCCCAGTGGTTCCCGGACACGGTCTGGACCATGAACATTGGACCGCTCGAGTTGAGCCTGCCCATCCTGATCGGCATCGGCGTCATCCTGTTCATGTACCTGATCAACATCGTCGGCGTGCGCATGACCATGGCGTTTGTCTACATCACCGCCGGCATCCTGATGATCCCGCTCTTCTCCTTCATCGTGCTTCCGCTGTTCAGCGGTGACTGGACCCCCGCCGAACTGACCTGGAACCTGCATGGCATGGAAGGCCTGCGCAAGGCACTGGTCTGGCTCTACATCATGGCCTGGACCACCTTCGGCATCGAGGTCTGTGCAACGTTCGCCCCCGAGTACAAGGATTCGGTCAAGGACACCACCCGCGCCATCAAGGCAGCGGTGCTCTTCTGCATGGGCGTCTTCTTCCTCATCCCGATCACCCTGGGCGGCTACGCCGGCGAAGCGGCAATCCAGGACGACCCGGCAACATTCTTCGTGGCGTCCTTCGGCACGCTGGTCGGCGGTGCCTCAGACATCATGGTCCTGTGCCTGATCGCCTCGCTGCTGCTGATCATGACCACCTCGGTCGCCGATGCCTCCCGCGTGCTGTTCAACATGGGCAAGACCGGCATCACCATCCGCGCCGTGGGCAAGCTCAACAAGCGCGGCGTCCCGGTGCGTGCACTGAACGTAATGCTCGTGCTGAACATCGTGGTGCTGGTCGTGCTCCAGTCCCCGCTGGCCATCATCGTGACCGGCAACCTCGGCTACATCCTCACCCACATCTTCGCGGTCTCCGGATTCTTCATGCTGCGCAAGGACCGCCCGGAGGCCAAGCGCCCGATCCGGCTGCCGAACTTCTTCGTTCCGCTTTCGATCGCGCTGACGGCATTCATGGTGTTGATCCTGGTGGTGGGTGCCACCGGCTTCTCGATCACCGGCTACGGCGGCTTCAAGGAACTGGCCATTGCGCTCGGGGTCCTGGCCACGGGCGTCGTGATTTGGCTCTTCGTGCAGAAGAACGACAAGCGAAAAGCCGCCGAACTAGATTCCGTGGACGCCTAGGCGTCCACGCAAAGGAAGAAAACCATGCATTGGCTCCTGCTTGCCGCCGCGATCGTCGCGGAAATCATCGCCACCACGCTGCTGAAGGTGTCGGCCGGCTTCACCAAGCCGCTACCCAGCATGGGCACGGTGCTCGGCTATGCGCTCTCCTTCTACATGCTGAGCCTGGTGCTCAAATATGTTCCGGTGAGCATGGCGTACGCGATTTGGGCGGCAGCGGGAACCATTGCCATTGCCGTGGTCGGAGTCGTGCTTTTCTCCGAACGCCTCACGGCCGTGCAGCTGGTGGGCATTCTCGTGACGGCCGCCGGCGTGGCAATGATCAAGCTTGGGGCGGGGTCAGTCGAAACCGCACCCACCGAGGTCAGCTCACTGGGGCACCAGATACGGGGCTGATCTCCGCCTAGGCGGTGG
>NZ_JBIXLN010000052.1:0-25917 GCF_045798555.1 Paeniglutamicibacter sp. MACA_103
CCCCCCACACCTCCAGGATTTGCTTACTGTTCACCCAATCGGCGATGATTGTTATATCGCCGCGGGGTGGAGCAGTTCGGTAGCTCGCCGGGCTCATAACCCGGAGGTCACAGGTTCAAATCCTGTCCCCGCCACGAATGAAGGACCCCGACCAGGGAAACCAGGTCGGGGTCCTTTCCTTTTGCCCGACGGGGATCGTATGCGGCAGGTAATTTCATCGATGCCGTCTCGTTGTGTGGAAAGTGATCAATTTTTCCTGGTGATATGTCGAACATGCTGGCTGGGATGGGAACCGTCGACGAAAACGCTGCTCGATTAGGCATGACGGGAACGCGCTGGTACTGTTGTATTTACCGACGCGGGGTGGAGCAGTTCGGTAGCTCGCCGGGCTCATAACCCGGAGGTCACAGGTTCAAATCCTGTCCCCGCCACAAAGAAATGATCCGTGGTCCTGAAATAGGACCACGGATCATTTGTTTAACGGCGATGCCCCTGCTGGTGCCTGGTGCAGCTTTCTTGGGGACCCCTGGCACACCTCGGCCGGGCACCGAAAAAGCTAAGAAATGCCGAATGACGTCGGGTTTTACCTTCCCGTAGGGCTGACGCCATAGACTTGCTTGGTAAGTGGTCAGCTCGATGCAAGTCGAGCTTTGTCGAGTCCATGTGAGGTAAGGCCAACATGCCGGAGCAGCCAACGTCGAAAAACGGTGTGCCAGCGAAGAACACCGTCCCAGCCGACGTCACCGGTGATGCGACTCCCCAAACTCCCGGAACGCCTCCAGCCGCACCCGCCAAGCCGGGTCCGCCGAGGAAAATCCAAGTCACGCCCGTGGGCACGCAAAAAGGTTCGACCGGCAAGCCCGCGAGCACCAACGCTTCCAAGTTGGTACCAGGTGCAGCTGGTTCGGCTGCGCGCTTCGTGGCGAGCCCGCCAAAGCCGGCTGCACCCACTGCTGACCAAGCCAAGCCTGCGCCGCCTGTTCCGGGTCCGGTGAAGGCTGGTTCTGCTGCGAAGCCGGCGGTTGCTGGTCCTGTTCCGGGTCCGGTGAAGGCTGGTTCTGCTGCGAAGCCGGCGGTTGCTGGTCCTGTTCCGGGTCAGGTGAAGGCTGGTTCTGCTGCGAAGCCCGTGGCTGCTGGTCCTGTTCCGGGTCAGGTGAAGGCTGGTTCTGCTGCGAAGCCCGTGCCCGCTGGTCCCGTTCCGGGTCCGGTGAAGGCTGGTTCTGCGACCAAGCCGGCGGTTGCTGGCCCCGTTCCTGGTCCGGTGAAGGCTGGCTCTGCTGAGAAGCCGGTGGTCGTTGCTCCCATTCCGGGTCCGGTGAAGGCTGGTTCTTCGGCCAAGGTGGCACCCGGCGCCAAGAACGTTTCCCCGGCTGCCCGGCAGCCGGTTCCCACAACGACGGGCCCCTCCACACAGAAGTCGACTGACCAGCCGGCACCGGCAAAGTCCGAGACGGCGAAAAAACCCGTCGCTGCGGCAGTTGCGACGAAGAACGTCACCGGCGGAACCCTTGCGGCCCCCGAGCAGTCCACCACTTCCCTCCCACCCGCGGCCGTTCCGTCTGACGCATCCCCCAAGGCCCCGACTTCCTCTTCCGCAACTCCTCGTGTGATTCCGGTTGCCGGGCCCGTACAAGACAAGCACGACGCCGGGAAAACGGAGGTAAGCGGTTCTTCCGAGGCCAAGCCGACCGCCACCACGTCCAATAGCGCCAAATCGGCAGGTGCGCCGACGAAGCCGGTCGCTGCACCGGTAACAAAGCCAGCAGCAGCGAGCCGGGAAGCGAACGGTGAAACGGTACCGGAAGCGGCCCGGGAAGAATCGCCCGCCAATGCACCCGGCAAGGCCTCGGTGCCGGAAAAGCCTGAAGCAACTCCCTTCACGGAATCGGGTGCCGCTGGCGGCAAACCGGGAACTCCCGCTCTATCCCCGGAATCCTATGATCCCGCCGCCCCGGCTGAGTCTAAGGCGAATGAGGCAAACTCCGAGGGTCCCGCGATGAAAGTACCTGCGGACACCGGGGAACGAGTGGATCCCGGGCCGAACTCCGACGATAACGGCAACAAGTCGGGGACCGATCCCGAGGCAGCGGTCGAACCTGCCGCGTCGATGGTGCCAGGCGGACCCTCAGCGGATCCCCGAGTCCCGTCCGCCGACGAAAAGGGCGGAGCCACAGGCGGCATCAGCGTGGCGTTGATGATCGTTTCATTCATTCTTGAAGTCGCGCTGTTGGGCGCGCTGGGGATTTGGGCCATGACGAAGCTGCCCTTTAGCCCCGTCGTGTCAGTCATCATCACCGTGGTGCCAGTATTCATCTTCTGGGCCCTGTTCATGTCGCCCAAGGCAAGCCTGCGATTGACCCAGCCGTATCATGCTGTCGTGGCCCACCTGCTTTTTGCCGCCGGGTCCAGCCTGCTCGCCATCGCGGGCCTGCCGGTGCTGGCCTTGTGCATGGGCGTCTTGACGGCAATCAGCCTGGCGCTGACTGTTGCGGTTCGAGGCCAGAACGTGGAGAGCCGCAAGAAGGCCACCGGACGCCGCGCAGCCCGCTGACGCTGGCCTTCCCGGGCGGCAATGCCCGGAACTTCATTCCCTGGCGCTCAGGGCAGCAGGCTGGCCAGGAGCCCGCCGAGCAAGCACGCGGCCAGGCCGGCGCCAAACGTCAGGCCGAGGTAGGTGGCCGCCATGGCGCGGGCTCCCGAGCGCCACAACGAGACCACGGCGACCATGAAGGTGCTCATCGTGCTCAGTCCGCCGCCGATGCCCAGGACCAGCGCGATCACCAGCAGCCCCGGGACCCCGGAGAGGGAGCCGGAGGCCCAGGAGATTCCGTGGTCTCCGGCCCAGGTGGCCGCGGCACCCACCAGGAAGCACGCCGCGGTGTTTGCGGCCAGGATGCCCAGCGGGAAGACCCGGGCGCCCGATTGCGCACGCCGATGCTGCCCGGCGGAGATATGGATGTCCAGGAGGTAGCGTCCCACGGCGCCCACGGCCCCGGCCAGGGCAATGAGCAGGAATCCACCCGGGCCCAGCTGGCTCATGGGGTCCCTCCAGTGCCCGGTTCCTCTACTTGGGGAAGTTCCCGGCCGGAAGGCGCCGAAGCCCCGCTGCCCGCCAAGGCGCGCTCAACCCATGACATTGCAACCCACGCGGCCGCAGCGCAAAGCAGCAGCGAGAACACCAGGTCCAGCAGGGCCTCGGCCGGGGAAGCGCCCAGGGCAAAAAGGACCACCGCGGAGAAGGTGGTGAACGCGCCGAGGAAACCGGTGCCGATTCCGGCGCGCAACCAGCTGGGGCCGCGGTGGGTGATCTGCCAGTAGCTGGTCAATGCCGCCAGGGCCGCGGTGCCGGTGACATTGATGGCCAAGGTGGTGGCCGGGATGCCCGGGGCATCGGGTATCCAGAGGCCGAGTCCCACGCGCAGCGCGGCACCGCAGAAGCCCCCCACCGCCACCGCCGCGATGTTCAGGCCGGTGGCACGCGGCGGGGCTTTGGCGGGAGCGGTGTCGTCCCTGTCGGTTGGCTTGTTCGGTGCGCCCAAGTCAGGTTGCCGTTCTTCGCCGACTAGCTGCCCGCAGGCGCCGGCAGCACCCACAGCATCGTCGTGTCGATGGTGCTGAGCTTCGGGTGGGGCAGGGCGATGATACTGCCGGGGGAGATGCCCAGATCGGTGCATAGGCGAAGCAGTGCCGGGTCCTCGTCGCTGATCCGGGAGACGACCGCGCGGGAGGGGGAGCCGTGGCGGGAAAAGCGGTCAAGCCGGATCGCCGGGGGCATGTGCAGGGTGCCGTCCGGACCGGGGATCGGGTCGCCGTGCGGATCCGTGGCGGGGTGGCCCAGACGCGCGGCCAGGGCCTCGATGAAGCGGCCCGAAACGGTGTGCTCGAGGAGTTCGGCCTCCTCATGGACCTCGTCCCAGCCATAGCCGAGTTCGTTGAGCAGGAAGGTCTCGATGAGCCGGTGGCGGCGCACCACGTTCAGGGCGGCCAGCCGTCCGGCCTCGGTGAAGGTGATGGCGCCGTAGCGCGGGTGCACCAGCAGGTTCTTGCCGGCAAGTTTGGACACCATGGCGGTGGCCGAGGCCGGTGCAACACCCAGCTGCGCGGCAATGCTGCCGGTGGTGACGGGGTCGTCTTCCCATTCGGTCAGTGCGTAGAGCGCCTTGAGGTAGTTTTCCTCGCTGGAGGTCAACGGTGCACGGAGCATCAGCGGCCCAGGTTCAGGATTTCCAGTGCGGCATCGTGGACCAGGCCGTTGCTGGCCACGGCGTTTCCGCCGTTGCAGCCGTCGACTCCCTCAACGGAGGTGAAGCGCCCTCCTGCTTCGCGGACGATGGGCACCAGGGCAGCCATGTCGTAGAGGTTCAGTTCCGGTTCGGCGGCCAGGTCCACGGCGCCCTCCGCGACCATGCAGTAGGACCAGAAGTCCCCGTAGGCCCGGGTGCGCCACAGCGTATCGGTGAGATTGAGGAAGTTCCCGCGCTGCCCGCGTTCCTCCCACCCGCTCAGCGAGGAGTAGGACATCGAGGCGTCCTCGAGCTTGGCCACCGAGGAGACCTGCAGCTTGTGGGCGCTGGCCATGGAACGGCCGGTGTAGGCGCCCATGTCCTTGGCGGCCCACCAGCGGCGGTTCAGCGCCGGGGCAGAGACCAGTCCGACGACCGGCTCCCCGTCGTCGATCAGCGCGATCAGCGTGGCCCACACCGGGACGCCGCGCACGAAGTTCTTGGTTCCGTCGATCGGGTCGATGACCCAGTGCCGGGTGGACTTGCCGGTGGTGCCGAATTCCTCGCCGGTGATGGCGTCGCGCGGGCGGGCCCGGGAGATGTGCGACCGGATGGCTTCCTCCGCCGCCTTGTCGGCATCCGAGACCGGGGTCAAATCCGGCTTGGTCTCCACCACCAGGTCCACGGCGTTGAAGCGCGAGAGGGTCAGGGCGTCGACCGAGTCGGCAATGACGTGGGCCAGGCGCAGGTCATCGTTGTAGGTCATGACATCGGTTTTCATAACCTTAAACCTATCCCACCGGGCGGCGGCAGGACTGCAAGATGTCGGGACGGCGGCGTGGGATGGCGTCGGACCCCGTCGCGGGCGTGGGCTTTGGCACCTCCGGGCCTCGGGGGGGCTAGGCGGTGCCCAGTTCCTTGGCCTCGGCGGTTTCGTCCTGTCCCAGCAGCCGGCGGAAGGAATCGAGCCGGGCGATGCCCACCGGGCCGGCCTCCCCGGAGGCGACCCAGGCGTCAAGTGCGCACTTCGGCTCGGTGGCCTTGTGCGTGCAGCCGCGGGCGCACGCATTGGCGATCGGGACCAGGTCGTCGAAGGCGTTGAGAATGTTCTCCGGGTCGACCAGGGCAAGGCCGAAGGAGCGGATGCCGGGGGTGTCGATGATCCAGCTGCCGGCCGGGGCGTCGTCGATGCGCAGCGCCAGTGCCGAGGAGGAAGTGTGCCGGCCGCGGCCGGTGACGGCGTTGACGTTGCCCGTGGCCCGCTGCGCGCCGGTGAGCGCGTTGACCAGCGTGGACTTGCCCACGCCCGAGTGCCCGATGACCACCGAGACCTTGGACGCCAGGTGTTCGCGCAATTCCTCCACCGGGGTGCCGGCCAGCCGGGCCGAAAGCCCGTCGGCGGAACGGGCGTCGATGCCGGTGGCGGACTCGTCGGTGGTGCGCGAGACGACGATGTCGATGTCCAGGTGCCGGTAGTTTTCCAGGAACGGCTCGGGGTCCCGGACATCGGCCTTGGTGATGCACAGCAGCGGGCTGATGCCCGCGTCGAAGGCCGCGACGATGGCCCGGTCGATGAACCCGGTGCGCGGCTCCGGGTTGGCGGCTGCCACCACGATGACCAGCTGGTCCACGTTGGCCACCACGACGCGCTCCACCGGGTCGGTGTCGTCCGCGCTGCGGCGCAGCAGCGTGCTGCGGTCCTCGATGCGCACCAGCCGCGCCAGGGTGTCGGGCTCGCCGGAGGTGTCGCCCACCAGGGCCACGAAGTCCCCGGGCACCACGGGGTTGCGGCGCAGCTCGCGGGCGCGGGCGGCAATCACGATCCGCTCCTCGGGGGTGTCCTCGTCGAGGATGGCCCGGTAGCGGCCGCGGTCCACCGTGATGATCCGGCCGATGAGCGCGTCCTCGTAGGCGGGGCGGTCCTTGGTGCGGGGGCGTGATCCCTTTTTGTTGGGGCGGATGCGGACATCCGATTCGTCCCAATCCCGTGCGTTGCGTGCCATGTGCTTAGTGTGAGGCCTTCCCGCTGGCGGCCAGCGTGGTCCAAAGGGTGGGGAAATCCGGCATGGTCTTGGCGGTGGTGGCGATGTCCACGACCTTCACCCCGGGCACCGCCAGGCCGATGATGGCCCCTGCGGTTGCCATGCGGTGGTCGGCGTAGGTGGCGAAGGTGCCGCCGTGCAGCGGGGCGGGTTCGATCAGCAGCCCGTCCTCCAGTTCGGTGACCCTGCCGCCGAGGTTGTTGATCTCGGTCACGAGCGCCGCGAGCCTGTCGGTCTCGTGCCCGCGCAGGTGCGCGATCCCGGTCAGCCGGGACTCACCCGAGGCCAGCGCGCAGATCGCCGCGAGCGTCGGGGCCAGTTCGGAGGCGTCCGCGTAGTCGATCCCGGAGATCTCCTGCGGCCCGGTGAGCTGCAGGGTGCCGTCCTCCAAGTGCTCGACGCGCGCCCCCATGCGGGCGAGGATGGTGCGCCACTGGTCGCCGACCTGGGTGGTGGCGGCCGGCCAGTGCGGGATGCGCACGGTGCCGCCGGTGACCATGGCCGCGCCCAGGAACGGTCCGGCGTTGGACAGGTCCGGTTCCATGGTGCGCTCGAAGGCGCTGATCTTCCCGGGTTCGACCTTCCAGCTGCGCTCGGTGGGGCGGGTGATGACGACGCCGAGCTCGCGCAGGGTCTGCACCGTCATCTCGATGTGGTCCGGGCTGGCGATGCGGCCCTCGGCGGCGACGATCTCCACGCCGTGCTCGGTGCGCGCGGCCACGAGCATCATGGCACTGACGAACTGGGAGGAGCCGGAGGCGTCAATGACGATGCGCCCGCCGGCCAGGTTGCCGGTGCCGTTCACGGTGGCGGGCAGCAGCCCGGGTGCCCCGTGCTCGGTGACCGGGACCCCGAGGTCGGAAAGGGCGGTGAGCACCGGGGCCATGGGGCGCAGGCGCGCATGCGGGTCGCCGTCGAAGGTGAAGGAGCCGCGGGCCAGCGCCGCCAGCGGCGGGACGAAGCGCATGACGGTCCCGGCCAGGCCGCAGTCGATGTCCACCTGGCCCATTTCCGCATCCAAGTCCATGGGGGTGATGCGCAATTCGAGGGTGCCGTCGGGGGCGTCGACGGTTTCGATCCCGGTGCCCAGGGCACGCAGGGCGCCGATCATCAGGTCCGAGTCGCGTGAGGCCAGCGCGTTGGAAATGCGGGAGGGCCCGTCGGCCAGGGCGGCGAGCAGCAAGTACCTGTTGGTCAACGACTTGGACGCCGGGACGATGACGGTGCCGTCAACGGGGAATGCGGGGTGCGGGGCGTCCCACGTGGTGTCCAGGGTTTCTTGGGTGCTCAACGGCTGCCTCCGGGTCTCAAGGGGTGCCGCGGGTGGTGGCGCGGCGGTGGTTTGGGGGAGTAGGGAATGGGGTGTCGGTCGGTGGCGGCGCCGTTGCCGCCTCTGGTGGCTTTCCGCACTGTGCGGGAAACGCTTCCCCGTGGCCCCAATTCTAGCCGCAGCCGGGCACCACCGGTGGAATAGAGTCGCGCGCTTGCGTGTTACCCCTACTGTGGCGTGTGCGCTCCGCGTGCGGAAGCACGTCGGGCGGCGCCACCGGCAAGCGAACCAACCATGGAAACAGGCGGAGGACTTATGGGAGTACTGCTGGCGGAATCCCCGGCCCCGAGCGAACCACGGCGACGCGTAGACTTGGCCGTGATGACCGAGAATATACAGGGCACCGACACTGTACCGGTAGCCAATGAGACCGAAGCACAAAGGCGCGAGCGCTTCGAACGCGACGCGCTGCAATATGTCGACCAGCTCTACTCCGCGGCGATGCGCATGGCGCGCAACCCCACGGATGCCGAGGACCTGGTCCAGGAGGCCTACACCAAGGCGTATTCGGCCTTCCACCAGTACAAGCCCGGGACCAACCTGAAGGCGTGGCTGTACCGGATCCTGACCAACACCTACATCAACCTCTACCGCAAGCGCCAACGCGAGCCGCTGCGCACCGGGACCGACACCGTCGAGGACTGGCAAATGGCCAAGGCCGCCGAGCACACGCCCGCGGGGCTGCGTTCGGCCGAGGTCGAGGCCCTTGACCACCTGCCGGACTCGGACGTGAAGAACGCGTTGCAGTCGATTGCCGAGGAGTTCAGGCTGGCGGTGTACTTCGTGGACGTCGAGGGTTTCCCCTACAAGGATGCCGCGGAGATCCTCGGGGTGCCGATCGGCACGGTGATGTCGCGGTTGCACCGGGGACGAAAACAATTGAGGGAATTGCTGGCCGACTACGCGCACGAGCGCGGGATCGGCGCAGCACCAAAGAACCAAGGGGCACCCACGCCCGGAGCGGAGAAGAAATAATGGGTGACTGCCATTCGCTGGGCGACTGCGACGACAATCGCATCGTCCGCCTCTACGAGTACCTTGACGGCGCGCTGTCGCTGAAGGACCTCACCGAGGTCAAGGCGCACCTGGAGCACTGTGCCGAATGCGCCGAGGAGTACGACCTTGAGTGCATCATCCGCTCGGTCGTGCGCCGCAGCTGCCAGGAAATTGCGCCCGACACGTTGAAGTCGAAGATCATCACGCGGATTTCGGAGATCCGCGTGGAATCGGGCCACGCCTAGACGCGGCCGACACACGCCAAAAGGGCCGGACCCCGGTTAGCCGTCTTGCGACGGTTCCGGGATCCGGCCCTTTTGCGGTTAAACCCGTGGCACTCCGGTCCGGTCTTTCACCGGGTCCGGGGCGGCAGCGATTTAGGTGTTGGGGCGCTTGCCGTGGTTGGCGCCGCCGCGCTTGCGATCCTTACGCTTACGTGAACGTTTGCTCATGTGAGGACTCCTTTGTGATCTTGGTCCTAGGTTGGACTTCGTCCAGTCTGCCATACCCGCGACGCCGGACCCAATACGTGGGGGTTCCCCGTGGCGAAAATGTCAGTTGGCGCCGGGCTCCGGCAATCCCAGCCAGGTGTACCAGCCGCGGTGCAGCACCAGCCAGGCCATCAGCCCGTAGCCGGCCTGCCCCGGAAGCCCGCCGTTCACCGACAGGTCGTTGCGCCATTGCGCGTGGTTCTGCAGCGGGGTGAACGTGTCCACGAAGTGGTGCTTGCGGCGCGTTGCCACGTCCGCATACACGTGGGATAGCTCTGCCAGGCGGGCATTGCGCTCGGGATCCAGTCCCGGGGCCGGGCCCACCACCAGGGCCTTGATGCTCATTTGCGAGGCCGAGTCCAGGATGTTGGCCAGGTTCAGCCGGGAGCGGGCCGTCGACAGGCCCAGGTCCAGGTCCCTGTCGGAGAGCGCGATGACCAGGCGGTTGTCGACGTTGTCGCCGAAACGGCGCGAGGCCTCGTCGAACCAGCGGGTGCTCAGGGCCTCGGACCCCTCGCCCGGGGCCGCAAGCGTGTAGCTCTCGATGCGGACATCGGTGTTCGAGGTGCGTGCCAGCACGCGGCCGTACCAGCCCAAGGCCCGGGGGTCCCCGTGTCCGGCCAGGAGCTCGTCGCCGATGGCGGTAAGTCGAATAGTGCGGTAATCCACGAATGACCTTTCTCAGGGCGCGTACCAACCAACACTAGCAGTCGGTTAAGCGACCTCGGGGCGCTTGTGCGTTCCGGTCGAGGTCGCGGCCGAGGCCTTGCGGGACACCAGGCGAACGCCCTTGCCCAGCTCGGCCGGCAGGTTCAGTCCGACGAACGGCCACGGGCCCTGGTTGGCCGGCTCGTCCTGGGTCCAGACGACCTCGGCGTTCGGGTACTTGGCGACCTCGGCCGCAATCGCCTCGGCGGGCAGCGGGTAGAGCTGCTCGACGCGCACGATCGCGGTCTTGGTGTCGTTCGCCTTGGTGCGGGCCGCTGCCAGGTCGTAGTACAGGCGTCCGGAAACCAGCAGCACGCGATCGACTTCTGCCGGGTTCAGGTTCGCGGTGTCGGCAATGACCTCCTGGAAGGTGCCGGTGGTGAAGTCCTCCACGGCGGATGCGGCGGCCTTCAGGCGCAGCAGCTGCTTCGGGGTGAAGATCACCAAGGGCTTGCGCGGACGGGCGTAGGCCTGGCGGCGCAACAGGTGGAAGTGGTTGGCGCCGGTGGACGGCTGGGCCACGACCATGTTGTTTTCCGCGCACATCTGCAGGAAACGCTCGATGCGGGCCGAGGAGTGGTCCGGGCCCTGTCCCTCGTAGCCGTGCGGAAGCATCATGACCAAGCTGGAGCGCTGGCCCCACTTCTGCTCGGCGGAGGAGATGAACTCGTCGATGACGGTCTGGGCGCCGTTGACGAAGTCGCCGAACTGGGCTTCCCAGAGCACCAGGGCGTCCGGGCGCTCCACCGAGTAGCCGTATTCGAAGCCCAGGGCCGCGTATTCGGAAAGCAGCGAGTCGTAGATCCACAGCTTGGCCTGGTCCTCGGAGAGGTTCAGCAGCGGGTACCAGGTGGCGCCGTTGAGGCGGTCGTGGAAGACCGCGTGGCGCTGCACGAAGGTGCCGCGGCGCGAGTCCTGGCCTGCCAGGCGAACCGGCACGCCTTCCATGGACAGGGTGCCGAAGGCGGCGATTTCCGCCATGCCCCAGTCGATCCCGCCCTCGCGGCTCATCTTCTCGCGGCGCTCCAGGAGCACCTTGAGCTTCGGGTGGACGGTGAAGTCCTCCGGGATGGCCAGGTGCGCGGCGCCGATGTGCGCCAGGGTCTCGGCCGTGATGGCCGTGTCCTTGGGTGCGGCGACGGAGGCCTCGTCCTCGCGCTGGGCCGCGGGCAGCTCCAGGTCGTGGATGGCCGAGGTGCCCGGGGTGATGACCGGGATCGGCGAGGTCTGCGCCGCGTGGGTCTCGGCGAAGACGCGCTCCAGGCGTTCCTGGTAGTCGCGCAGAGCCTGGTCGGCCTCGTCCTGCGTGATGTCGCCGCGGCCGACGAGGGCCTCGGTGTACAGCTTGCGGGTCGAGCGCTTGGCCTCGATGAGGTTGTACATCATCGGCTGGGTCATCGACGGGTCGTCGCCCTCGTTGTGGCCACGGCGGCGGTAGCACACCATGTCGATGACGACGTCCTTGTTGAAGCGCTGGCGGTAGGCGAAGGCCAGCTGGGCCACGTGGACCACGGACTCCGGCTCGTCGCCGTTGACGTGGAACACCGGCGCCTGGACCTGCTTGGCAACGTCGGTGGCGTACACCGAGGAGCGCGAGTCGGTCGGGGCGGTGGTGAAGCCGACCTGGTTGTTCACGATCACGTGGATCGTGCCGCCGGTCTTGTAGCCCTCGAGCTGGGAGAGCGAGAGGGTCTCGCCGACCACGCCCTGTCCGGCAAAGGCCGCGTCGCCGTGCACCAGGATCGGCAGGACGTTGAAGTCCTTGGATCCGGCACGGTCCTGCTTGGCGCGCACGATGCCCTCGAGGACCGGGTTCACGGCCTCCAGGTGCGAGGGGTTGGCCGCGAGGTAGACCTTGGTCTGGTTCCCGGCGTCCGAGGTGTAGGAACCCTCGGTGCCCAGGTGGTACTTGACGTCGCCCGAGCCCTGCACGGAGCCGGTGGGGGCGGTGCCCTCGAATTCGCGGAAGACCTGGGAGTAGGTCTTGCCGGCGATGTTGGTCAGCACGTTGAGGCGGCCGCGGTGGGCCATGCCGATGGCGACCTCTTCCAGGCCGGCGTCGGCGGCATCGGAAATGATGCCGTCAAGCAGCGGAATCAGGGATTCGCCGCCCTCCAGGGAGAAGCGCTTCTGGCCGACGAACTTGGTCTGCAGGAAGGTCTCGAAGGCCTCGGCGGAGTTCAGCTTGCCCAGGATGCGGAACTGCTCTTCGCGGGTCGGCTTGGTGTACGGGTGCTCCAGCTCGTCCTGGAACCACTTGCGTTCCACCGGATCCTGGATGTGCATGTACTCGATGCCGATGGTGCGGCAGTACGCGTCGCGCAGCACGCCGAGGATGTCACGCAGCATCAGGCGGTCCTTGCCGCCAAAGCCGCCGGTGACCCATTCGCGGTCCAGGTCCCACAGCGTCAGGCCGTAGGTCTGGATGTCGAGGTCCGGGTGGCGGCGCTGGACGTACTCCAGCGGGTTGGTGTCGGCCATCAGGTGGCCGCGCACGCGGTAGGAGTGGACCAGCTGCTGGATACGGGCGATCTTGTTGATCTGCAGGTCGATGTCGACCTGGTTGTCGACGGCCCAGCGGACCGGCTCGTACGGGATGCGCAGTGCTTCGAAGATCTCGTCGTAGAAGCCCTGCTCGCCCAGAAGCAGGGACTCGACGAGCTTCAGGAACTCGCCGGAGCCCGCACCCTGGATGACGCGGTGGTCGTAGGTGGAGGTCAGGGTGATGACCTTGCCCACGCCCTGCAGCGCGACGGTCTTCTCGCTCGCGCCGCGGAACTCGGCCGGGTACTCGAGGGCGCCGACGCCCACGATGGTGGCCTGGCCCTTGGAGAGGCGCGGCACCGAGTGCACGGTGCCGATGCCGCCGGGGTTGGTCAGCGAGACGGTGGTGCCGGCGTAGTCGTCGGCGGTGAGCTTGTTGGCCCGCGCGCGCTTGATCAGGCCCTCGTAGGTGTCCCAGAACTCGTTGAAGCTCAGGGTCTCGGCGGCCTTGATGTTCGGCACTGCCAGCATGCGCGAGCCGTCGGGCTTGGGCATGTCGATGGCGATGCCGAAGTTCACGTGGGCCGGCTGGATGGCCATCGGCTTGCCGTCGACCTCGGCGTAGGTGACGTTCTGCGAGGGGAAGAGCTTCAGGGCGCGGATCACGGCGAAGCCGATGATGTGCGTGAAGGAGATCTTGCCGCCGCGGGCGCGCTTGAGGTGGTTGTTGATGACCACGCGGTTGTCGATCAGGGCCTTGGCCGGGACGGCGCGCACCGTGGTGGCGGTCGGGACCGTGAGGCTGGCCTCCATGTTGGTGGCGATGGCCTTGGCCGGGCCACGCAACGGGGTGCGCTTTTCCTCGCCCATGGCGCCGGGGGCGCTGGTCTTGGGGACCTGTGCGGGGATCGGCTGCGACTTGGTGGCCGGGGCCGGGTCGGCCGGGACGCGCGGGGCGGCCGCGGCGGCGTTGCCCGCGGCGGAGGATTCAGCGGAGGAGCTGGGCGTGCCGCCGGAGACGTCGACGACGCGGGCCTGGGTGGCGGCGCGCGGTGCGGCGGGGGCTGCGGGGGCTTCAGCTGCCGGGGCCGGGGTGGCCGCGACCGGTGCCTCTGCGGCCGGCGGTGCGGCAGCCTGCTCCGAACTGAGGGACGCGAAGATGTCCCACCACTTCTTGTCTACCGAGTTCTTGTCCTTGAGGAACTGTTGGTACAGCTCATCGACTAGCCATTCGTTCCCGCCGAACTCTTCGGTGAGTCGGTGGTGCGATTGATCTGGCACGGTATTACGCCTCTTCTCCCTGTATTTCCGTTTGTCCAAGCGCCGCCGAGGGGGATGACCACCAAGGGGCATAGTTCTAGACCTGCTTAGTAGTCTAGTGACAATTGGACCCCGGATGGGAACCAATGAGCCGGGTATCACATGCGCGTCGTCATGATCGGCGGCGGGAGGGACGCGAACGCTCCGCATGCCCGTTTTCCGTCCCTCCGTCGGCCCCGGGGCAGCGGCGGGGCCTCGTGCGGGCGCGATGAAGATCGCATGTGCGCAAGTCGTAGTTCAGATACACTGAATTTGTTATGGACAGCCACTCTCTGTGCCGGCCAGTCGTGAAATCACGCGGTGCCGGCCACACACGTCATTGCCCACCCAATTCCGCTTCGCTATCGGAGCCTTCCAGTTGTCGGTGCACACACCTTAGATTTCCGGGCCGCGGCGCTGCCGCCCCCCGAAGTTCTTCCGCCCGCGGGGCGGTGAAACACTAAATGGAATGGTTGCTGCTGGCCATCGGCCTGCTGCTGATCCTTGGCACCGGCTTCTTCGTCGCCGTCGAGTTTTCCCTCGTTGCCCTGGACCAGGCCAACGTCCAGGAAGCGGTCGACAAGGGCGACACCAAGGCCATCGCCTTGCTGCACTGCCTCAAGTCGCTTTCCACCCAGCTTTCCTCCTGCCAATTGGGCATCACGCTCACGACGCTGCTCACCGGCTACGTCATCGAACCCTCCGTGGGCAAGCTGCTCCAGGAACCCCTGCTGGCCCTCGGACTCGGGGACTCCGCGGTCCCCGTCAGCCTCGTGGTGGCCATGGTACTGGCCACGCTGCTCTCCATGGTGATCGGCGAACTGGTCCCCAAGAACCTGGCCATCGCCAAGGCCTTCGCGATCGGGCGTGCGCTTGCCCGCCCCCAGTTGATCTTCACCGCCATCTTCAAGCCGGCCATCGTCGTGCTCAACGGCTTCTCCAACAAGGTGTTGCACCTGTTCGGCCTCGAGGTCAAGGAGGAGATCTCCGGGGCGCGTTCGCCGGCCGAGCTGGTCTCGCTGGTGCGCCGCAGCGCGGAAATGGGCACGCTGGACAAGGATGCGGCGCTCTTCGTCGACCGCACCGTCCGCTTCTCCGAACGCTCGGCGGCCGACGTGATGACCCCGCGCACCAGGATGCAGACCATCGAGCACGACGCGCACGTCCACGAGGTCATCGAGCTGGCCAAGAAGACCGGCTACTCGCGCTTCCCCGTCACCGACGGGTCCACCGACGAGATCAAGGGCGTCTGCCACGTCAAGACCATCATTGCCATCCCGCGCGACAAGCGCGCCGGCAAGGAGGTTGGCGAGAACAAGACCCCGGTGATCTTTGTCCCCGAAACCGTGCACCTGGACACCTTGCTGGTGCAGCTGCGCAGTGCCAACCTGCAGATGGCCATCGTGCTTGACGAATATGGCGGAACCGCCGGAATGGTCACCTTGGAAGACCTGATTGAGGAAATCGTCGGCGAAGTCGCCGACGAACACGACTCGGCCCTGCCCGAGGTGCGCCAGCTGCCCGACGGCACCTGGATGATCCCAGGCATGTACCGCCCCGACCAGCTAAACGAGCTCATCGGCGAGGTGGAGATCCCCGACGACGCCGCCTACGAGACCCTGGGCGGGTTCGTGATGGCCGAGCTGGGTCGGATCCCGTTCCTGGGGGACGTGGTCGACACCGAGGGCGGGGCGTTCACCGTCACCGCGCTGGACAAGCGCCGCGTCGCCGAGCTGCACTTCGTGCCGCGGGAATCGAGCGCTTCCAGCGCCGCCTCCGCGGCCAGCCCGGACGAGGCCACGGGGGGCAAGGCATGAACGACTTCGCCGGCCTGCTCTGGCTGATCGTCCTGTTGCTGGGCAACGCGTTCTTCGTGGCGGCGGAGTTCGCCGTCATGTCCGCGCGCCGCTCCCAGATCGAACCGCTGGTCGACGCGGGGTCAAAGCGCGCCGCCCGCGCCCTGAAGGCCATGGAATCGGTGTCCATCATGCTGGCGGTCTGCCAGCTGGGCATCACGGTGTGTTCGCTGCTGATCCTGAACGTCGCCGAACCTGCCATCCACCACCTGCTGGTGGTGCCGCTGCAGTTCCTTGGCGTGTCCGAGCCGCTGGCCGGGTCCATCGCCTTCCTGCTGGCGCTGCTGCTGGTGACCTTCCTGCACGTGACCTTCGGCGAGATGGTGCCGAAGAACATCTCCGTGTCGATGGCCGACAAGGCGGTGCTGCTGCTGGCCGGGCCGCTGTTGTGGCTCTCCGTCATCGTGCACCCGGTCGTGGTCACGCTGAACTGGATCGCCAACCAGTTCCTGCACCTGATGAAGATCGAGCCGAAGAACGAGGTGAACTCCGCGTTCACGGCCGCCGAGGTGCAGTCGATCATTGCCAGCTCCGCGCTTTACGGCACGCTGGCGGCCGACGACGCGCTGCGGCTGCGCAAGGCGCTGGAGTTCTCGGACCTCACCGCCGCGGGGACCATGGTCGCCCGTGAGCGCGTGGTGACCCTGCAGCGCGGCACCACGGTGCAGGAGTTCGAGCGCACCGTGGGCCGGACCGGCTTCTCCCGCATCGTCATCGCCGAGGACGGGGACTTCGCGGGCTACTGGCACATGAAGGACGTCATGGCGCTGCCGGACAGCCAGTACCACCGGCCGGTGTCGGGCATCGAGCCGCGGCCCATGGGCGTGGTGGCCCGCGACGCGGAGATCGAGGACGCGTTGGAGCAGATGCGTGCCGACGGCAAGCACCTGGCCCGCGTCGTCGACGAATCCGGCGCCACGCTGGGGATCCTGTTCCTCGAGGACGTGCTGGAACAGCTGGTCGGGGAGATCGATGACCAGAACCAGAAGCGCGGCATCCGCCGGGAGAACCGCAGCGCCCAATAAATGCGAATGACTCGCAACTGAGATAGTCTGGTGTCCTGCATTTCCCCGAAAGGCCCCGCACACTCCGCATGAACACGCCACTTCGCACCCTCGCCGTCGCCGCCTCGATCCTGCTGCTTTCAGCCTGCGCCGGCACGGCTCCGGCCAGCCAGGGCGCGCCGGCGGGTGCCGACCCGGAGGTGCTCGAGGTCCTCGCCTCCACCTCCGTGTATGCGGACGTGGCGCGGGCCGTCGGCGGCTCGGCGGTGCGCGTGAGTGCGATCGTGGAGCAGACCTCGCAGGACCCGCACTCCTACGAGGCGACCGCCCGGGACAAGCTGGCGGTCTCGAAGGCCGATGTCGTCATCGCCAACGGCGGGGGATACGACCCGTTCATGGACGCGCTGGCCGAGGGGCCGGAACAGCCCGGGAGCCCGATGCTCCACGCCGTCGACTTCCTCTCCGATGGCGGCGCCGAGGGTGCCCATGCTTCCGGGGACCCAACCGCCCCTGCCGGGCACGACCACGCCGAGGGCAACGAGCACGTCTGGTACGACGTGCACACCGTCGGCGCCCTGGCCCGCGCCCTGGCCGACGAGTATTCCGCGCTGCGCCCCGCCCGGGCGGAGGAGTTCACCTCCGCGGCAGCCGCCTTCGAGGCGCGCATCGACACCCTGGCCGCATCCCTTCAGGCCCTGCGGCCGAAAGGTGCGGGCAAGGAATTCGCGATGACCGAACCACTGGCCTACTACCTGCTCACCGAGGCGGGAATGGAAGACGGAACCCCCGCGGGCGTCAGCGCCGCCATGGAGGCCGGCGAGGACCTGCCCCCGCTGCTGCTCAAGGAACTGGGCGACGGATTGGCGGCGCACCGGTACGCGCTGCTGGCGGTGAACGTCCAGACCTCCGGGCCGCAAACCGACAGGGTCGCCTCCCTGGCCGGGGCCTCCGGGGTCCCGGTGCTGGAGCTGACCGAAACCCTGCCCGCCGGGCAGGACTACATCTCTTGGATGGAATCGAACGTGCAACAACTCGAGGTGGCCCTTGGCCGCTGACACCAGCCTCCGCGCGATGGCGCCCGAACCCGTGGTCAGCCTGCGCAACGCCTCGCTGCGCTTTGGCGACCGACTGCTCTGGGACTCACTGGACCTGGACATCGCCCCGGGCGAGTTCCTGGCCGTGCTCGGGCCCAACGGCTCGGGCAAGACCACGATGCTGCGCACCCTGATGGGCCTGCAGGAACTCTCCGGCGGAACCGTGAAGATCGCCGGGAAGCCCGCGACCCGTGGCTCGCGGCAGGTCGGCACCATCCCGCAGCAGCGCTCCTTCGACGACAACACCCCGCTGCGTGCCCGCGACCTGGTCGCGTTGGGCATCGACGGGCACAAGTGGGGCATCCGGCTGGGCCGCAAGGCCATGCGCAAGCGCGTGGACGGGCTGCTGGAACTGGTCGGCGCCACCTCCTACGCCGAGCGTCCCGTCGGGGTGCTTTCCGGCGGGGAGCAGCAGCGGCTGCGCGCGGCCCAGGCGCTGGCGGACAACCCGCGCCTGCTGCTCTGCGACGAGCCGCTGCTCTCCCTGGACCTGCACCACCAGCAGGCCATCTCCTCCCTGATCCACCGGCAGGCCTGCGACCGCGGCGCCGCTGTGGTCTTCGTGACCCACGAGATCAACCCGATCCTGCAATACGTCGACCGGGTGCTGTACCTGGCCGGCGGGCGCTTCCACATCGGGACCCCCGAGGAGGTCATGCGCTCGGAGGTGCTCTCCGAGCTCTACGGCAGCCCCATCGAGGTCTTCGAGTCCAACGGCCGCATCGTGGTGGTGGGCATGCCAGAGACCGTCACCCACGCCGACCCGCAGCATCGCGCACACCCGCTTCAAGGAGCCTAGGAACCATGGACATTTCCGAGATCTGGAGCACCGTCTTCAGCTTCGAAGACTACGCCGAGATCCTGCCGCTGGTCACCAACTCGTTGGTCGCCGGCGCCCTGCTGGGCCTGGTGGGCGGGATGATCGGCATCTTCGTGATGCTGCGGGACATGGCCTTCGCGGTGCACGGCATTGCCGAGCTCTCCTTCGCCGGGGCCGCCTTCGCCCTGCTGATCGGCACCAACGTCGTCGTCGGCTCCCTTGTCGGCTCCGTCCTGGCCTCGCTGCTGCTGGGGATCATGGGCGCCGCGGCCAAGGACCGCAACTCGATCATCGGGGTGCTCATGCCCTTCGGCCTGGGCCTGGGGATCCTCTTCCTGGCCCTCTACCAGGGCCGCAGCGCGAACAAGTTCGGGCTGCTCACCGGCCAGATCGTCGCCGTCGACAGCGTGCAGCTGGGCGTGCTGGCCGTGTGCTCGGTGATCGTGATGGTGGCGCTGGTGGCCATGTGGCGCCCGCTGACGTTCATTTCCGTGGACCCCGCGGTGGCGGCGGCGCGCGGGATTCCCGCCGCCCGGCTCTCGGTAGCCTTCATGGTGGTGCTGGGCCTGGCCGTGGCGCTGTCGATCCAGGTGGTCGGTGCGCTGCTGGTGCTCGCCCTGCTGATCACCCCGGCCGCGGCAGCCATCCGGGTGACCTCCAACCCGGTGCTGACCGTGAGCCTCTCGGTGGCCTTCGCGATGACCTCGGTGGTGGGCGGCATCCTGCTGGCCCTGGCCGGGTCGCTGCCGATCAGCCCGTATGTCACCACGATCTCCTTCCTCATCTACCTGGTGTGCCGGCTCGTTGCCTGGCGCCGGGACCGGGTGCGGCACTCGGAGAAGATGGCGGCCGTCGCCGCCTAGGCCCTGTGGCCCAGATAAGGGAAAACAGGAAGGCGTGTGCGCGCCCCCCGTCCGGGGGAGTGCGCACACGCCTTTTTGCATGCCCGGCAGCCGGCCGGCCGGCGGGGTTGACGCCCGGGAGCCGGAGGCCCAGTCTTGTCGTGGGCTTTGAAGCCCGAACCGAGTGCCACATCTTCTAGCGAGGCGATTCCCGTGGACACAAACAAGGACCTGCACGCCATCATCCGCCAACCGGACGAAGGGGAGCGGCGCTGGTTCTTCGGCGGCGGCGTGCATGTCTGGAAGGCCACCGAGGCGCAGACCTCGGGCGCCTACCTGCTCTTCGAGGACCAGCTGGAAAAGGGCAAGGACACGCCGCTGCACACGCATCCGGAGTCGGACGAAACGATGATCGTGCTCAGCGGCGAGATCGTGATGCACCTGGATGGCAGCGAGTCGCGGATCGGCGCCGGCGGCCTGGTCATGGCGCCGCGGGGCATGCCGCATGCATTCAAGGTGACGGCCGATGCCACGCGCGTGCTGTGCCTGCACACCCCGGGGCGCAGCCAGGCCTTCTACATGGATGCCAGTAGGCCGCTGGAAGACGGCGATCCAGGATCGGGCGAAATCGATTTCGGCCGCGTCATGGAATCTGCGCGGCGCAACGGAGGCATCGAGATCCTGGGCCCGTCGCCCTTCGCCGCGGAAGGTCCCTGAACCGGGTTCCGCCACGGCACTCGGCGGGCAGGCCGACGAGGGGACTTATGGGGTCTTCGGGCTAGACGATCGCGCCGGCGGCCTTGGTCGCCGAGCACGCGGGGCACAGCCCGTAGATCTCCACGGTGTGCGTGGGTTCGGTGAACCCGTTCTCCTCGGCCACCCGGGCCGCCCACTTCTCCACCGCGGGGGCCTCGACCTCCACGGCCTTGCCGCAGTTGCTGCACACCAGATGATGGTGGTGGTGCTCGATGACGCACTGGCGGTACATCGCCTCGCCCTCGTTGTTGCGCAGCACATCGACCAGGCCGTCCTCGGCCATCGACAGCAGCAGGCGGTACACCGTGGCCAGGGAGACCTTGTCGCCCCCGTCAACGAGCCAGCGGTGGAGTTCCTGCGCCGTCACGAAGTCATCGACCTTTTCCAGCGCGGCATTCACGGCCAGCCGCTGCTTGGTCACACGCTGTTCGGGACTGCGCCGCTCGGTCGCCGGATTCGTCATTTGTTGAAGCACTCCTTGTAGATCCGCACATTGTCCACCGGTGCGTGCCGCGGCCACCGATTCCGGTGCCGCGCCGGGGGTACCCGGCGTGGACACCTCGAGTTTACCAGCGGGTGCCCCGGCCGGTCGGCTCCGTGAAGCAGGCGTGCGGGCACTGGTGTCCCGGGCACACGCGTGCCTAGGCTGGGGTCCATGGAGATCATCAAGTTCAACCACGCCTGCATCAAGGTGCGCCAGTCGAACCGGGCCCTGGTCATCGATCCGGGCAACAACTCGCAGCTCGACGGGGCGCTGGAGGGCGTCGAGGCCATCCTCGTCACCCACGAACACGCCGACCACCTTGACCGCGAGCCGGTGCTGCGCGCCATGGCGGGCAACCCGCGGCTCACGCTGCACGCCCCGGTCGCCCTGGCCCGGAGCGTGCTTGCGGCCGCGCAGGCGGCCGGGGTGCCGGGTGCCGAGGAGCGCATCCACGGTGTCGGACCGGGCGCAACCTTCCGCGCCGCGGGGCTGGAGATCACCACCCACGGCGGAATGCACGCGGTGATCCACCATGCCCTGCCCGTCGTGCCGAACCTTGGCTACTTCATCGCGGGGACGCTTTACCACCCCGGGGACAGCTACCAAGTGCCCGAGGGGATCGCGGTTCGCACGCTGCTGGTCCCCGCCCACGCACCCTGGGCCAAGATCGGGGAGACCATCGAGTTCATGTCAATCCTCGGTGCGGAGCAAAACTTCCCCATCCACGACGGGTTCCTCAACGAACGCGGCCTGGCGCTGGTGGACGGGCACCTGGGCCGCGTGGCGGCGGAGCGGGGGCTCGAGTACCGCCGGATTGCCAACGGCGAGGCCGTGTCCCTCGATTCCTGAGGCCGCACGGCCTGAGGGGCTAGTCCCAGCTGCCGGTGGCCAGCAGCCGCTCGATCCGTCCCAGGTAGGGCGCCGGGTCCAGCCCGGCCGACTCCAGCCAGGCGGCGTCGTAGTAGGAGGTGGCATAGCGCTCCCCGTTGTCGCACAACAGCGAGACGACCGAGCCCTTCTCGCCGGCGGCCAGCATGTTCGCCACGACCTGCCAGGCCAGCCAGAGGTTGGTGCCGGTCGAGGGCCCGGCACAGAGGTGCGCAAAGTCCTGCAGGTGGCGCATCGCCGCCACCGAGGCGGCATCGGGCACCGTGGCGAGAAAATCGATGATGCCCGGCACGAAGCTGGGTTCCGGGCGCGCCCGGCCGATGCCCTCGATGCGGCTGGGGGTTCCGGTGGCGGCCAGCGGGTCCCCGCCCGCCTGGGCGGCCTGCCAGGCCGGCAGGAACGCCGAGCCCTCCGGGTCCGCGACGGCCAGGCGGGTGGAGTGGCGGTGGTAGCGGGCGTAGCGCCCGATGGTCGCGGAGGTGCCGCCGGTGCCGGCGCCCACCACGATCCAGGCCGGGACGGGGTGTTCCTCCATGGCCATCTGGCCGAAAATCGACTCGGCGATGTTGTTGTTCCCGCGCCAGTCGGTGGCCCGCTCGGCGTAGGTGAACTGGTCCATGTAGTGCCCATTGGTGGCCGCGGCCAGCCGCTCGGACTCCGCGTACACGGCCGAGGGGTCATCGACCAGGTGGCAGGTGCCGCCGGTGGCCTCGATCAGCGCGATCTTCTCCGGGGAGGTGCCCGCGGCCATCACGGCGATGAACGGCAGGCCCAGCAGCTTCGCGTAGTACGCCTCGGATACCGCGGTGGAGCCGGAGGAGGCCTCCACGATCGTGGTGCCCTCGGTGATCCAGCCGTTGACCAGGCCGTAGAGGAAGAGGGAGCGGGCCAGGCGGTGCTTGAGGCTGCCGGTGCGGTGCGTCGACTCGTCCTTCAGGTACAGGTCGATGCCCCATTCGGGCGGCAGTGCGAGCTTGTGCAGGTGCGTGTCGGCCGAGCGCATCGACTCGGCCTCGATGGTGCGTACCGCCGCATCCACCCACTGGCGGGTGGCAGAGGGACGGGGCAGCGAAATCAGGGGTGTTGTATCCACGCTTCCACCCTACCCAAGCAACGGCCGGGGAACGGACCGGCGCCCCACACCGGCCGCTAGGCACGAACCGAATCCAAACAAATGATCATGGGATCCCTGGAAGAGATTCCGTAATGGGCCACCAATCGAAACCAACAGTTCACAGCCCGACTCATAGGCGCCTCATAAGCCGATCGACGTACGCGATAACAGGCCGCCCTCTCCGGGCCGTGAATGAACGGCCGTTGGATTGCAGACACAGCCGCGACCGTATCGCTAAGGGTGCTCGCCCACGGTGACATGGCAAGTTCAATTTGACCGCGTAGGGCGCCGACCAATATAGAGCCGCCGCTAGCGTCCCCGCACACACGACAGCAGATGCACGGGCCCTTGGATTCCCGCTCACATTTGCCACAGCCCCATACAGGAAACGGTCCAACTCAAGGTAAGCCAGACGCCCTCCCTGAACCCAGAGGAGGGCACCTGGCTTAGCTTAACAAGACCGCGGCCGCCGCACACCAAGGTGACGTTTCGGCGGTTGCGGAGTCCGGGGTAGTTACAGGTAAGGGGCCAGCCAGTCCTGCACCACGGGGATGTCCACTCGCTGATACCCACCGAGGTAACGGCAGTTCGAAGTGTACGTATAACTGGTCACTGCCACGAGATAGCCGTTGAGAAAGACTGGACCACCGGAGTCTCCGAAGCAGGTCCCGCCACCGCCGCGGCTATCGTTGGGGTTGCCCTGGAGTTGAAGGATCTGCGGCGTGAGCTTCTGTCCCGGAGATGTGGTGTAGCGGCGGATCAACGGGTAGGACATCGGCTGCGGTTTCTGCGGGCCGGACTCCGGCTTGCGCACCTCGGTGCCATAGCCGACGACCTCGAAGATCGTCTGGCTCAAGACGGGCTGCCCAAACTGGTCCAGGTAATCCACCGGAGCGAGCATCGCCGGGGCGATGTTGGTGACCGGCTCATCGAGCACGATGATTCCCACGTCGTTCCAGTTAGCCAAATCCGTGAAATCCGAATACTCGGGATGCGCTATTGGTGTTCCCCACAGGTAACCGGCCGCTTCTAGATCTTCCGGGGTGTAGCCGATGCCCGGATCCGCTGCAACTGGTAACGGACTCGGGGGTTCCTCCGCGATTACTGATTCGAAGGTCACCAGCGTCACTCCGGCAGTTCCCTCGGTGCAGTGCGCCGCTGTGATCAGCACGGTCGGTGAAATCAGCGTCGCCGAGCACCGATACCGCAGGCCGTCCGCCAAGTCGTAGAAAACGATGAGACCGACGTTGGGGTGGCGGCTGCCGTCCGGCTCACCGCCAGTGACGGCCGGTGCCGGCAACGCACCACCAATGACAAGTGTGAGGGTTGCCGCAACGACAAGCGCCATTCTTCTGAGGAGACGTTTCATCATCTTGCTCTTTCCATCGAGTAACTGGACAAGCTCATTGACGGACTGGCCTTAAGAACAACACAGATCATCGAGTTTGGCGAGACGCTAACCGGTCGCTCCAATTGGGAATCCACGAAGCGCGCGTCTTTGTGGCCAAATTCGTGGCTTCGTCCGGCAATCGGTTTGTCCGGCTCGGAATTTCGGAGCGTTCCGAAAGGGGGTCGGCCAAGGTTACATGCGCCAGCCTAGCAAGGAGGCCGCAGCTGCGATCCAGGCAAGGGATGGGCGTCGCCGCGGCAACTGGCAAGCTGCGCGGAAAGCAGGCCAAAGACTCCAACGCAGGATGCACACCTGGATTCTATTCACCGGGAGGGAAGGCACACTACTGTTGAAATTGCCGAACTCTTCGGCACAGCCCGGTTCGCCGTCTAGTAGGACAACAACTATGCGCGCCGAAGGGATGGCCGGTTGCGGCGTCGTTCGGCGTGCCGGAACCGTGCAGAGGAGCCGGGAGCCTCAATGCAGTCGCCTTCGGGCAATGACAACAGATACAAGGAGCGTGCACACGTGGGCGGACATCGGACATTGATCTCTGCGTTGGAACTGGCACGGTTGCTGGAAGCGGACAGCGACACAGCGCTGCTGGACGTGCGCTGGGCGCTGGGCGATGCCCGGGGCCGGGAGCACTACGAGGCCGGACACATCCCCGGCGCGATCTTTGTGGACCTGGAATCCGAGCTCTCCGCGCCGCCTGTCCCCGCGGCCGGGCGCCACCCGTTGCCCGATGCCCGGGACTTCGCCGCCTCCGCACGCCGCTGGGGCATCAACACCGACTCCGCCGTGGTGCTTTACGACGCCACCGGCGCGCTGGCCGCGGCCCGCGGCTGGTGGCTGCTGCGCCACGCCGGGATCGGGAATGTCCGGGTGCTCGACGGGGGACTGGACGCCTGGACCGCCGAAGGGCATCGGCTGGAGAGCGGGAACAACACGGCGGCGCCCGGCAACGTGCAGCCGGGCTGGGGGCACATGCCCGTCATCGACATCGAACAGGCCGCGGCGTTCGGCGGCCACGGGATCCTGCTGGATTCGCGGGCCGCCGAGCGCTACCGCGGCGAGGTCGAACCCATCGACCCGCGCGCCGGCCACATCCCCGGGGCGCGCAACCGCCCGACAACCGAGAACCTCGATGGCCACAAGCGCCTGCTGGAACCCGTCGACTTGGCCCGCGCGATGGCGCAGCTCGGCGTGGAGCCCGGCGCCGGGCCCCAGGACGTGGCGGCGTATTGCGGCTCGGGGGTCACCGCGGCCCACCAGGTCCTCGCGCTGGAAACCATTGGGGTGCGCGCGGCGCTGTACCCGGGGTCCTGGTCGCAATATTGCGCCGACCCGGCGCGCCCCGCGGCGACCGGGCCGACGCCGTGAGGTCCCGGGAAGCCGCGGCCCGCGGGGTTGCTGGCCCCGGGGCCCTGGCGCGCGGTAGGTTCGGAGCATGATCGGTCGCCCGAAGCCCCCGCCGCGTGATGCCGCCGCGAAGATCCGCGAGCGTGCACGCACCCGCGCGGCATCGTCCCCGCGGGCATCGGATGTTGTGGGCGCGCTGGGCATCGCCGAACCTGGCGGGCCGCTGGTGCCGCTTCGGATCCGGCGCCGGGCACCTGGCCCGCGCGACGTGGTCATCGATGTCCAGTTCTGCGGGATGAGCCCTGCCGACGTGCTGGCCGGACGCGGGGAACTGGACGGCAAGGCCCTGCCTTTGGTCCCGGGGCGCGAAATCGTGGGCACCGTCGCCCGGACCGGGGCCGCGATCACCGACCTGGTGCCCGGCACCCGGGTCGGCGTGGGAGCCCTGGTCGATGCGTGCAGGGAATGCGACCAGTGCCGCGGAAGCCGGGAGCAGCACTGTGCAAGGGCCGTGGCGACCTATGGCGCGCTCGACCCGCGCACCGGCGAGTACACCCGGGGCGGGTACTCCAAGCGCATCGTCGTCGACCGGGACTTCGTGCTGCGGATCCCCGCCGGGCTTGATCCGGCGGCCGGGGGGGGCCCCGGCGGGGGGGGGGGGGGGGGGGGGGGGGGGGGGGGGGGGGGGGGCGGGGGGGGGGGGGGGGGGGGGGGGGGGGGGGGGGGGGGGGGGG